>JAAZXD010000005.1:8100-29378 GCA_014240355.1 Roseibacillus sp.
GCACGGAGGACGCGCCACCGGCATTCCCGGAACCGGTGTCTTTCAGGCCAGGCGCATCCAGGGAGAGGGAGAAGATGGAGACCCTGTCGATATCGGGCGGGTGGGAGAGGTCGAGTCCTGCCACACCGACGATGTCCTCTACGCCACCACCTCCGAGATTGTCCCGGTCCTTTCACCCCTCGGCCGGGAAATCGACACCGGCAAGACCCTCAACATCAACGCCGA
Source organism: Roseibacillus sp. (assembly GCA_014240355.1). Taxonomy (GTDB): domain Bacteria; phylum Verrucomicrobiota; class Verrucomicrobiia; order Verrucomicrobiales; family Akkermansiaceae; genus Roseibacillus_B. The sequence goes on from JAAZXD010000005.1 coordinate 8,326, forward strand.
TCTTGCCGCGGCGGCTCTCGCCTGCACTCTGCAACCCGCCAAGCTGGTCTACGTTTCGGATGTCCCCGGCCTCCTCGCCGACCCCGGGGACCTCGCCAGCCTCATCCCCTCCGTCACTCCCGGGGCGGCAGAGGGCCTCATCGATTCCGGCATCATCTCCGGTGGCATGATCCCGAAGATCCGTTCCGCCATCGGAGCCCTGCAGGCGGGTGTCGACAAGGTCCACTTCGTTGACGGACGCGTCCCGCGCACCATCCTGCTGGAGATCTTCACTCCCGAAGGAATCGGGACGGAAATCACGCGGTAGCGTCGCGGCGCCCTTCACGCACCGCGCCAGCTCCACAATTCCTGACCTTCGACCCACTCGCCTCATGACCACAGCCGACAAACTCGCTCACTACGTCCTCCCGACCTACGCCCAGTTCCCGGTGGCACCGGTGAGGGGCGAGGGAACACTCCTCTGGGACGAAAACGGAAAGCGCTATCTCGACTTCTGCTCCGGGCTTGCCACCTGCACCCTGGGACACGGCGAAAACTCCCTCTCGCGCGCCATTGCCAGACAAGCCAGGGAGCTGATCCACTGCTGCAACCTCTACCAGATCGACAAGCAGGCAGACCTCGCCAAGTGCCTGGTCGAAGAGTGCCTCAACCTGCCCGGGCGCGTCTTCTTCAGCAACTCGGGAGCGGAATCCAACGATGGCCTCATCAAACTGGCGCGCCGCTTCGGTCATGCCCGCCCCGATGCCGAAGGCCGGGCGCGCTACGAAGTGATCACCTTCCACCGATCCTTTCATGGGCGCACCCTCGGGGGCATCGCCGCCACCGGTCAGGACAAGGTTAAGAAGGGATTTGATCCCCTCCTTCCCGGCTTCCGCCATCTCGAACTGAACGACCTCGACTCCCTGGCCTCCAGCATCCAGCCCGAAACCTGCGCGATCCTCCTGGAACCGATCCAGGGCGAAGGAGGCATTCACCTTGCCACAGGAGAGTTCCTGCAGGGGATCAGGGAGCTTTGCCGGGAGCATGACCTCCTTCTCCTGCTCGACGAGGTCCAGTGCGGCCTCGGACGCACGGGCGAGATGGCAGGCTGGCGCACCATCGAGCCCGGTCTCGTCCCCGACGCAGTCTCCTGGGCCAAGGGCCTGGGAGGCGGATTTCCCATCGGGGCGTTCTGGATTTCCGAGCGCATCGTGACCAGCGACAGGCCTCTCTTCGACCTGATGGGAACTGGTTCTCACGGCTCCACTTTCGGCGGAAATCCCCTTGCCTGCGCTGCCGGTCTCACCGTTCTCCGTGAAGTTCTCGACCAGGAACTGCCCCAGCGTGCGCTTGAGCACGAGAAGAACATTCGCGAAACGATTGCGGGCTGGCATCATCCCGCCATCACGGAGGTGCGCGGAAAGGGGCTCCTCCTCGGGATCGGACTCAATCCCGGAGCCCTCAGGACCCCTGAAAACGATGATGCCTCCATCCATTTCTCAAGACAACTGGCCAGTGCGGGCCTCCTCTCCCCACCCGCCGGATCCGACACCGTGAGGCTCATGCCACCCCTTACGGTCTCCCCTGCGGAAATCGATGAAGCTCTCGAAATATTCCGTCAAACCCTCACCAGGGTTTGTGCCTGAGAAAGCGAATTTTTCCCCGCTTTCCTTGCCTCCCACCTGATTCCCCGGCAAACTCCTCTCTTTCCCGTCTCCAGACAGGCATCCTTGGCCCTGTAGTCGATCCCCACCAACCCCGAATCCTCAGATTACATGGAACACCTTCTCTCCATTGAGGCGATGTATCCGCAGAACATGGTCAAGTATATCGACCATGCGGTAACCCTCAAGACTCGCCGGGGCCAACACGAGGAGTTCCCGCTGGAGGGACAGGTCTGGGCTCTCCTGTTCTCCAAGTCCTCCACCCGCACGCGGGTTTCCTTCGAAGTGGGCATCCGCGAACTGGGGGGCTCTCCTCTCTTCCTCAGCTCCAATGATATTCAGCTGGGCCGCGGTGAACCGATCAAGGACACGGCCCGCGTCCTCGGGCGCCTGGTGCATGGAGCGATCATCCGCACCTTTGCCCAAAGCGATGTGGAAGAGTTTGCTGACTACTCCGGCATCCCCACCATCAACGCCCTTACCGACGACGAACACCCCTGCCAGATCCTCGCTGATCTCCTCACTATCCGGGAGAAACTGGGTGGCTGGGACGGCCGGAAGATCGCCTTCGTGGGAGATGGCGGCAACAACATGGCACGCTCGTGGTGCTGGGCTGCCAAGCACCTCGGCTTCTCGCTGACAATCGGCTCACCTGAATCTTGCCAACCCCTGCCCGACTTCCTCGGCAGGCTCGACACCTCTAACATCACCATCACTTCCGATCCCGCCGAAGCCGTCGCGGATGCCGATGTGGTCAACACCGACGTCTGGCTCTCGATGGGCCAGGAAGGACAGACCGACAAGGAAGCGCAGTTCGGTTCCTACCAGGTCAACAGTGCTTTGCTCAAGGGCTCCGCCCCGAACCATATCGTCCTCCACTGCCTCCCTGCCTACCGCGGGAAGGAGATCAGCGAAGACGTCCTTGAGCAACACGCCGACACCATCTTCCAGCAGGCGGAAAACCGCCTCCACATCCAGAAAGGCATCATGGCTCACATGGCCAAGCACCGCATCCTTTGATCAGAACCCGGCCGACAAGACCGACCACGCCATCCGCCGCGACGGATCCGGAAGGCGCCCGCCTCCTTTCCCCGGACCCCGATGACCGGGCGATCAGGCGCCTGCCACGCCCCCGGCAGCTTGCAGATGAAATCATCCTTCCCGGCCTGAAGACGGCTCTTCCGGCCCCCAATCACTTCATTTTTCGTGCTATTGGACTGAAATCACGCTTTCTTCCCTCGCATCTTCGCCCCCCAGGCGGGCAAAAGTCCCCCGCGATAATCGTCTCCCGGATAGGATGTCCATCGAACTGACCAGGAACTTCTCCATCATCGCCCACATCGATCATGGGAAGACGACCCTTTCCGATCGTCTTCTCGAGCGCACCCAGACGATTTCGGAGCGGGAGAAGCAGGATCAACTCCTCGATTCCATGGACCTTGAACGCGAACGCGGAATCACGATCAAGTCGCACCCGGTAACCATGTATTACCAGCCCCGCAGCGGGGAGCGCATCAAGCTCAACCTTCTCGACACCCCGGGCCATGTTGACTTTTCCTACGAGGTTTCGCGCAGCCTCGCGGCCTGCGAAGGTGCTCTCCTGCTGATCGATGCCGCCCAGGGCGTGGAGGCTCAAACCGTCGCCAACGTGAATCTCGCGATGGAACAGGACCTCGTCATCATCCCGGTCATCAACAAGATCGACCTTCCGGCTGCCGATATCGAAAAATGCAAGAAACAGCTGGAGGATATTCTGGCGATCCCGGCCGAGGACGCCATCCCGGCTTCCGCCAAGGAAGGGATCGGGATTGAGGAGATCCTTGAAGCTGTCGTGGAGCGCATCCCGGCACCTTCGGAAACAGAGGATAAGCTTCTTCGCGCCACGGTTTTCGATTCGATCTACGACTCCTTCCGCGGGGTGGTGTCCTACGTGCGTCTCATCTCCGGGTCCATGAAGCGCGGCACACGCATCAAGCTCTTCGCAACCGAAAAGACCTACGAGGTCAAGGAAGTCGGTCACTTCACCCCCAAGATGACCAAGGTGGACACGCTGGAAACAGGCGACGTGGGTTACGTCATCGCCAATATGAAGTCCGCCAGCGAGGTGAAGATCGGGGACACCATAACGGACAGCGTGCACCCCTGCCCGCAACCCCTGCCCGGCTTCAAGGAAGTACGACCCATGGTCTTCTCCGGGGTCTATCCGGTCGATTCCTCCGATTATGAGGCGCTCAAGGCCGCCATGGGCAAGCTCCAGATCAACGACGCGGCCTTCACCTTCCAGCAGGAGAGTTCGGTTGCGCTGGGCTTCGGCTTCCGCTGCGGATTCCTCGGCCTCCTTCACATGGAGATCGTCCAGGAAAGACTCCGTCGCGAGTTCAACATGGATGTTATCTCAACTTACCCGTCCGTCATTTATGAAGTCAGCAAGACGAACGGCGAACAACTCCTCGTCGACAATCCCTGCCTCCTGCCCGACCTCTCCGAAGTCGATGAGATACGGGAGCCCATGGTGAAGGTCTTCATCATGACGCCCTCCGAGTATATCGGGGACATGATGGCACTCGTGATGGAAAAGAGGGGCAGTGTCGATCATACCGAAACGGTAGACGAGTCCCGTGTCATACTGCATGCCGTTCTCCCCCTCTCAGAGATTCTGGTTGATTTCAACGATCGCCTCAAATCCGCCACGCGCGGCTACGGCTCGATGGACTACGAGCATCACACCTATCAACCCGCTCACCTCGTCAAGATGGACATGCTTATCGCGGGGGAATCCGTGGACGCCTTCTCCACCATCGTGCACCACGAAAAAGCCCCTGCCTACGGACGCCGCCTGGCCGAGAAACTGAAAGATGTCATCCCTCCCCAGCTTTTTACGGTCGCCATTCAGGCCGTTCTCGGGGGCAAGATCATCGCCCGGGAGACCATTCGTCCCATGCGCAAGAACGTAACCGCCAAGTGCTACGGCGGCGACATCTCCCGCAAGCGCAAGCTCCTCGAAAAGCAGAAGAAGGGAAAGGCCAAGATGAAGGCCATCGGCAAGGTCAACATCCCACAGGATGCCTTCATCCGCGTCCTGAAGAGTGGTGATTGATCGATCCGGAGGAATCGCTCTCACCCTCATCAGACCCGCTTCCGCCGGGACTGCCTGTTCGGCTGTCCGAACGTCGAATCCAAGTTGCACAGACGATGTCCCCTGCAGGTTGTTCATTCCCCTGACCCTGATCCGATCCCCGGAATCACAATGCTCATCAGATCCAATCATCCCTCCTGCCGTTCACGGTATTCCAACTCTTCCCCTTGCCCCGGATCGGTCCCCGTGCTAGCTAGCGCGACCTTGCGGGACTTCTTCGTCACGATCCTCGCCTTGCTTGCCTGTGGTGCTGTCTGTGCCCAGAGCCGCCTGACGCCCCCTGCGCAAAACAACGTGGAACCCGCCACGCCCGGGGAGGGAGCCCAACGCTCCCCCGGGAAGCATCTGGCCGCTGCGGAGAAATCGCGCAAAGCCTACCTCACCTTCCAGATCAGACGAGCCGGTCTCTCCGCCGACGACCTGATCACCTATCGCGGATTCTACATCTCGAAAGACGGACTGGCCGTCGCCCCGCTGCAGGCCTTCGACAGCGGAGATTTCATGGCCCGGAACGAAACCGATGGCAGCGAAGTCAAGGTAGTGGGTCTGATCGCGGTGGAAGCCGACTACGGATTCGCGATCATGCGCACGGATCAGAAGGAACGGCCCTTCCTCAGGTTCTCACCGACCAGGACCCCGGTCGGTGCCCGTATTGCCATTCCCCGGCCCAAACAGAATGGCGGGAGCGTTACCGCTCCCGTTCTGGCGCGCCGTAAGGCGCCCCTTTCCCGTGCCCAGAAGTATCTCGAAGTGCTCAGCCTGGGTGTCAATTTCGGGGGAAACGGCATTCTTCACGTGCCCGCCGGCACCCCCGTCCTGAACCAGAAGGGCGAGGTTGCCGGCTGCCTCTATCAACCCACCATCAATTCCCGGCAACGCTTTCTCCTTGCCGCTCCCGTCTCCGCCATCGCCCTGAAATCTCCCGTTGACCCCAGGACTGCGCCCATCATCCCCTTCCCCCTTCCCCCCGGATTCCAACCAGCCGATCCCCTCGCCCTCGACGCCGCCTACCTGCTGGGTCGCGATGCCCAGCTCGCGGGCGAAGTGGTGCAGGCGGAGCAACTGCTGCGCAAGGCCCTCGCCAGGCACCCCCAGAGCGCGGTGGGCTGGCAACGCCTCGGTCTCGTGCTCCGCGACCGTAACAGGGGCGAGGAAGCGATGAAGGCGTTCCAGAATGCTGCCGACTACGGCAATAACCTGGGCTCTTTCCTCCTCAATCAGGCCGATCAACTCAGTCTCATGGGCAAGCTGGAGGAGGCCACCGCCCTCCTCGCTGAATCCTGCAAGACCACACCCTTCGACTATGATCTGCATCGCGCCTACGCGGTGGCTTTGCGCGCGCTAAAGGACGAGACATCCGCCGAAAAACACCTCAGGATAGCCACCGTGCTTGCTCCCGATTCCCTGCGTTGCTGGAACCTCCTCTCAAAATGCCTCGCCAGGCAGGGCAAGTGGCCCAGTGAAAAGAAGGCTTCCGACAAAATCTACGAACTGGAGAGCCTTTACCGCCCCCGCTGATCGCAACCCCTTCAAAGTTTCTTACCCATGTTTGCTCCCCGCTGGAAAAAAGAATCCAGGCTCCTCTACAAGGGCGCCAAGAAGTTCCTCAATTACAAACGCGATCTCCTCACGGAGGAAAAGGTGGCGAACATCGGGGAGACCCGCGCCAAGTTGCTCGAAGCAATCAAGGCGGGAGACCGCGACAAGGCGAAGGAGGCCGAGAAACTCGTCGCCAAGGCCTGCGAGAACGCCCTCCCACGCTATCGCCGACCCAATGCCCTGGAGGAGAACATAGAGGTCTTCTTCGTCGCCATCGTCATCGCGTTGGGCATTCGTGCCTACTTCCTCCAGCCTTTCCGCATTCCCACCGGATCGATGCGGCCAACCTTGAACGGCATTATTGGCGAACCGCTGGCAAAAGAGAAGTTTCCCGCCTTCCCGGTCAAGGCCTGGCAGGCCGTCGCTGGCGGCCGAAAGTACATCTACAAACGCCTGAGCAGCGAGGAGGAGCGCTACATTCTCCCCCATCCCACCAGTAGAGCCCCTCAGGGAGCTCCCATCCCCTGGATCGAGCAGAGGCAGAAGTGGCAATTCTTCACCGAGACCACCATCCACTTCGAGGACGGGGCGGTGGTCAAGCTGAAGGCTCCCAGAAGTGCTCTTGAGAACATGGGAGCGCTCGACAAGGAGCACCTGAAGCACAACATGGACGGATCACGATGGTGGCTCGTTCCCAACACCATTGCTTCCGGCTATACCACCAGCGGGGACCTCGTGCTCGTCGACAAGGTCTCCTACAATTTCCGCCGGCCAAGACGTGGCGAAGTCTTCGTCTTCGACACTCGCGGTATCAAGGGCATCCAGGAGCGCTCCGACAATCCTCAGGGTGCCGGCTCGCACTACATCAAACGGCTCGTGGGCGTGCCCGGCGACAACCTCCAGATCGTGGGAAGCGATCTCTACATCGACGACAACCCGGCCGGGGAGAAGAAAATCCGCCAGGTCATGAGAGGAGAGGGATCGCACGAGAACTGGCCTGGTTACCAACTGGCCGCCAGTGAGGGCCGCATCGGATGGCAGCGTTTTCTCGACGATCCCGAGGATGTCCTTGCGCTGAAAAGCAGGGAAGACCAGCTCGAGGCAGGCATGGACCCGATCGAGGCCACTCTTCGCCGCGAATACGCCGCCATGGGTGACAATACCAGGAACTCCCTCGACTCCCGGTACTGGGGACAGGTGCGGGAGTACAACCTTGTGGGTCCCGCTCTCCTCGCCCTCTGGCCCTTCGGATCCGGCCACTGGGGACTGATAAAATAGACCCTCGCCCAATTCCAGGGAATCGGATCGTTCCATCTTCAGACCTGCGATCCCGACCATTTGAACCCCCCTTCTCATGTTCTCCGCCCGCTGGAAAAAAGAAGCGAAGCTTCTCTGCAAGGGGGCCCGCAAGTTTCTCAACTACAAGCGGGACCTCCTGACGGAAGAGAAAATCGCCCGCATTCAGGACGCCCGCGCCCAACTGCGCGCCGCCATCAGGGATCATGACCGGGAAGCAGTGAACGCTGCTGAGCAACTCCTCACCCGGTCCTGCGAACAGGCTCTCCCCGGTTACCGCCGGTCCGGCGTCATCCCCGAGAACATCGAGGTCCTTTTTGTGGCCATTGTCATCGCGCTGGGAATCCGCGCCTACTTTGTCCAGCCCTTCCGCATCCCCACCGGTTCGATGCAGCCCACTCTCAACGGTATCGTCGGTCACAGGCTCTCCGGGGAGCAATTTCCCTCCTTTCCCGTAAAGGCCTGGCAGGCCGTGATGAACGGACGGAGGTATATTGACCGCGAGATGAACAGCTCGCCATCGGAAAGACGTTACCTTCTGCCGCACCCCGACAATGGGGCCGGGGATTTCAATGCCTGGATCACCGAAGGCCAGCGCCTGCAGTTTTTTACCGTCACCGGACTGCACTTCGAGGATGGCGAGGTTATCACCCTCCCTGCCCCCCGCAGCGCCCTCCAGCAGATCGGTCTCAGGATCGAGACGGACTACGAACGCCAGCTCTCCTACATCCCACCCGCCACCAGGGTGTCCGGATACACCACCACCGGTGATCTCGTCCTCGTCGACAAGGTCTCCTACAATTTCCGACGACCCAGACGGGGCGAGGTCTTCGTCTTCGACACCCGGGGCATTGAGGGCATCCATCTGCGGAGCCAGCGCGAACAGGGAGCGGGATCCCACTACATCAAACGTCTCGCCGCGCTACCAGGAGACAAGGTTCACATCGAAGAGCCTGTCCTCATGATCAATGATCAGCCTGCCAGCGAGACCTCCCTCCGCATGGTGGGAAACCGCGAGGGCATCTACGCTGGACCGGTTGGCGTCGGCTACCAGCCCACGAGAAACTATCGCGACATTCTTCCCCAGTTCATCCGAAAACAGGGTGATGCCGTCCACCTGCAGGATCGTGAAGATCTCCTGGCCCAGGGACGAACAGGAGTGGACCTCGCCCTCCAGCGGGGTTACTTCGCCCTCGGCGACAATACCGATAATTCCCTGGACTCCCGCTACTGGGGACCGGTCCGGGAATACAATCTCGTCGGACCCGCTCTCGTTTCGCTCTGGCCCTTCACCACCGGGCACTGGGGGTTGATCAAATGAAAAGCGCATCCGCGATGAGCGAAACGGCAGAAATCACCCGCCGCGCCAAGTCCAACCTGGCCTTTGCCTTCCTGTGTGTCCCGCGAGAACGCCGCGCCGATCTCAATACCTTCTACGCCTTCTGCCGGGTTGTCGACGACATCGCTGACGACACCACCATCCCGACCGAAGAAAAGCGGGCCGCTCTGGGGGCCTGGAAGGAAGCCCTCGAACGAAGCGACAATCCAGATGGCAGCCTTGAATCCGAGGTCGTGGCCATGCGTGATCGCCACTCCATCGATTCAGAACTCATGCAGGAGATCATCCGCGGGTGTGAATCCGACCTTACTCCCCAGCGTTTCGAAACCTGGGACGATCTCCAGAATTATTCCTCCCGGGTCGCCTCCACGGTCGGCCTCATCCTGCTTCCCCTCTTCGGTGCAAGCGAGGAAGCTCGTGACTACGGCATCAGTCTCGGCCACTCCCTGCAGCTCACCAATATCCTTCGCGATATCGGAGAAGATCTCGACAACGGACTGCGCATCTACCTCCCTCTCTCCGACCTCCACCGCTTCCAGTATACCGAACGCGACCTCATGGACCGCGTCCACGACGATCGCTTCCTCGCCCTCATGAACTTCGAGGCGGAGCGGGTGGAGCGCCTTTTCGAGGAAACCGTGAATTTGCTGCCTCCCGCCGACCGCCGGGCCCTTCGCGCCGCCGAGGTCATGCGCAAGATCTACCGCGCTCTCCTGAAGCGCATGCGTGGCGACCAGTTCCACGTCTTCGACCGGCGCTACCGCATCTCCAGCTTCCGCAAATTCAGCATTCTGCTCCGTCAGTTTATCTGCTGAAAGGCAATTAAGGGTGGTTCCGATTTCCATCTGCGACTATGATCCGTGGATCGATGGTAATTCAATCATCGCCTGAGTCATGATCTCCCCGAGAATTCCATTACGACGCTGCATCCCGGCCGGCCTGGCTGCAGTCTCACTGCTAATCCTGTGTTCCTGCACAGAGGATCAGACCCAGGGGACGGGGATCGGAACCGTGCAGAAAAAACCGGCGCGGCCGGCCCAAAAGCCCCGCCCCGACAGCTACAAAAAGGGCTACAAAACGGAGAATCCCCAGCAGATCATCAGTCCCTATCCGCCCCACAACCTGATCGATATCAGCAAGAACCCCAAAACCGGCGAACCCTTCAGGAAGGGAGACTTCGCCAAGGATCCCAGCAACGGTCAGATCTTCCGGATCCCGTAACCGGGTTGCCCGGTCATCCGGATTTCCATCACCGCGCTCTCCAGCAAGAGTGCGGTTTTCTTTTCCCACGCCGCCCCCCCGGGAACCGGCAACCCGGGACTGACACGCCACCTCAGGTCTCCCCCCGCTCCTCCTTCTCCAACTCGATACGATCGGCCAGGTTCCGTGCCTTCACCCTGCGGTTCCGCTTGGCCCAGCGCTCCGTGGTCATGCGGCGTTTCCTGCGCCTCCTGTTGAGCTCCTCGATCTCTTCCTCCAATCGCAGATAACTCTGGTAGCGCTCCGGATCGATCCTCCCTCCTTCCACTGCGGTCTCAATGGCACAGCCGGCATCCTTCTGGTGCTTGCAATCGGCAAAGCGACATTGAGTCGCCAGTTCCTCCACGTCCGCAAAGCTCTCGCGCAGGGTCGCTTCGTCGGTCCACATCTGGATCTCACGCACCCCCGGATTATCGATGAGAAGTCCGCCTTCCGGCAGCACGATCAACTCACGATGGGTGGTGGTGTGCCGGCCCCTTCCCGTGACTTCATTGACCTCACTGGTGTCCTGCCACTCCCCTCCCAGCAACTGGTTCACCAGAGTCGACTTGCCTACTCCGCTGGAACCCATCAGGGTGATCGTCACCCCGGGCCGCAGGTAACTCTGCAGGACTTCGAGACCCTGCGATTCCAGAGCACTCGTGACGTGGATCCCGGCCACTTCGCTCAACTCCCTCACCTCGCCTGCTGCAGCGGCACAGTGCCCCTCTGAAAAAAGGTCGGCCTTGTTCAGCAGGATCACCGGCCTGGCCCCGCATCGCTCGATCAGCATCAGATAACGCTCGATACGGCGGAGGCTGTAGTCCGGCCCCGGATCGGTCACCACCACCACAATATCCACATTTGCCGCCATCACCTGCTCCTGGGCACTCTTCCCGGGCATCTTCCGGGAAAAGCGGGAGAACCGCGAAAGACGCCCGCGGATGACCACCTCGTCACCTTCTTCTCCCCGGTCCAACACCACCCAGTCGCCCACCGCTGGCAGGTCCGCATCCGTCTCCGCTTCATGCCAGGCCTTTCCACCGAGGACACAGTCGATCTCCTCCCCTCCCTCCAGCAGTGCACTAAAGTTGATCTTCGTTTCCCGGATCAACCGACCGGGAACAAATCCCTGCCCGGTCCAGGACGCAAACTCCCCGGCAAAGAACTTGTTCCAGCCCAGGTCTTCCAGCGTCATTCCTCCGCAAGGTTCATCCGGATTCAGGACGCTGGAAACCGAAATCTTCAGCGAAGGCGATTGCAATCGCACCTGACACAACATAGCCCATGGCGAACAGGCATGCGCGCATTGCTCAAAACCCGGCCCGAACCGGGACTCGAACTCCTCGATGTCCCGGTCCCCGACATCGGCCCCATGGATGTGCTCATCCGCATTTCCAGGACTGCCATCTGTGGAACCGATCTCCACATCTGGAACTGGGATTCATGGGCAGGAAAAACCATCCCCATTCCCATGACGGTGGGCCACGAGTACTGTGGCTACGTGGAGAAAACCGGATCGGGCGTAACCGATCTGGTCCCCGGTGACTACGTCTCTGGTGAGGGGCACCTCGTGTGCGGACGCTGCCGGAACTGCCTCGCCGGCCGCCGCCACCTCTGCCCCAACACCGAGGGCGTGGGGGTAAACCGGCCCGGAGCCTTCGCCGAGTTCCTCTCCCTCCCCTACCGCAACGTCTACAAGCTCGACCCCGCCATCCCCGAGAACCTGGCCGCCATCTTCGATCCTCTCGGAAATGCGGTTCATACCGCCCTCTCCTGGGACCTCGTCGCCGAGGACGTCCTCATCACCGGCGCCGGGCCCATCGGCTGCATGGCTGCCGCCGTCTGCCGGTTCGCCGGTGCCCGCCACGTGGTGGTGACCGACCCCAATCCCTTCCGCCTCGATCTCGCCAGGCAATTGGGGGCCACCCGCACCATTAATATCGATCAGGAGTCGCTGGCTGATGTGAAGGATGAACTCGACATGAAGGAGGGATTCGACATCGGACTCGAAATGTCCGGACACCCTTCCGGACTGGCCGACATTCTGGAACACTCCTCGCATGGTGCCCGTATCTCCCTCCTTGGTATCTTTCCCGACAAGTTTGAGATCGACTTTGACAAGGTCATCTTCAAGGGGCTCATCCTGAAAGGCATCTACGGTCGCGAAATGTTCGAGACCTGGTACAAGATGAGTTCCATGATCCGCGCCGGCCTGGATCCCACCGCCGTGATCACCCACGAGTTTCCCGTGGCCGATTTCGAGGAGGCCTTTCAAACCATGCTCTCCGGAAAGAGCGGAAAGATCGTCCTCAACTGGTCCTGAACGGCCCGGCCCACAACGCTCCGCAGTTAGAGGTTCAACTGCCCAGCCAGTCCCGCCTGACGGAAGCGGTTTTCTCTCTGGTTTGACTGTATTTCTGGCCATAATTCCCCGTTTTTGCTCGGAAGTGATCACATTTTGTTCATTTTTGCGCATAGTGTTCAATCAACTTCCAGGGCGGCGCGGCAGCCTTTACCGGCGCCTCGTCATTCCGCTCTCCGCCTTCGTGCTTCTGGCCTCCCTTGGGCTGGCGATCTGGATTTCCTCCCTCCACCGACGGGAGTCCATGCGTCGCTTTCAGCAAACCGCCGTCAGCAATGCCGGCTTCATGGGCCAAGTCCCCCTCCCGCGCTCGAGTGAAATGGCCCGGCGGCTATCCGCCATTCTCGAGGTCAGAGTCGCCTTCCTTCGGGCGGACGGAACCATTGTCCGTTCTTCCGAGGACGGATGGCCCAGGGATCTTGGAACAGTTCTCAAGGAGATCGCAGGAAGCGAAACCACCGCCACCCGGGTCGGGGACCATGATCTCGCCATCACCCCGCTCACCGGATCGCAGGACCATCTCATTCTCGTACGCGGGAAGGAAGGCGGCCTGGCCGGGCTGGGAGGGTGGGTCCTCGCCCCCACCCTTTTTCTCACCGGCGCCTTCGGCTGCCTCGTCTTTCTCCTTGCTCACCGTATCGTACGTCCCCTGACGGTTCTTACGCGCTGGCTTCCCAACCTCAAACACGACGAGGAACCCGCCGAACCCATTCCCCCTGCCCTCTCCGCACGCAGCGATGAACTGGGCCAGCTTGCCCGCTCCCTGCAGGAAACCCATCAATCCCTCCTCCACGAACAGAAACTGCGCCACCAGTCCGAACGGCTTGCCACCCTCGGCCGTATTGCCACCAGTCTCGCTCATGAAATCCGTAATCCCGCCGCGGCCATCCGTATGCACGCCGATCTCATCGAACCCGGGGTAGAGCCCGGGGGATCTGAATCCATCTCCCTCATTCGCGAAGAAGTCGAACGCATCACTGACCTCGTCAACCAATGGCTCTTCGTCGCCCGGGCCGCCCCGCCAGAACGCCGGTCGCATGACCTCGGCGAGATGCTCACCGCCGTTGCCCGGCGCCAGAAACCGGCTCTCCGCCATGCCGGATCACACCTCAGAATCGAGGCGGGCAACCCCGCCCTGATCGCCTGCGACAAGCTCCGGATCGAACAGGTCATCCGCAATCTCATCGTCAACGCCAGCCAGGCCATGCCGGACGGCGGTGAGATCATGGCCTGCGTCAAGCCGGGTGAAGAACGCGTCCAACTGGCCATCCGCGACTCCGGAACCGGATTCAGCGCCGAGGCCCTCGACCGTTTTGGTGAACCGTTCTTCTCAGAACGGGAAGGCGGGATGGGCATCGGCCTGACCCTCGCCCGGGAAGTCGTGCAAGCCCACGACGGATCGATCCAGGTTTCCAATGCCCCGGAGGGCGGAGCCCTTGTGACCATTACCCTGCCTCTTCATTCAGCCTCCTGAGACTCACCCATGAACCTTCCCCGCGTTCTCATCGTCGAAGACGAACACGCCCTGGCCCTGGCTCTCGCTGCCGCAGTCCGTCAGGCCAGTGTCGACAGCGACCTCGCCCCCACCGCGGCCCAGGCGCGCCGACACCTCGACTCGGCCACGAACTACGAGGCCATGATCCTCGACATTGGCCTGCCGGATCAGAATGGCCTGGAGTTCCTGGAGTCACTTCCCCCGGAGAACCGGCCTCCCACCATCGTCATCACCGCTCACGGCGAGATCCAGAATACGATCGCCGCCCGCAAACTGGGCGTGATCGACTTCCTTCCCAAACCCCTCGACTTTGATGAGTTCCAGTCCGTCCTGCGGCGGGTCGTCAAACCGAACCGCCGCCAGCCGGATCCAGCCGCTCCCGCTCCCGAAACCGTGGCCTTTCTCGGTGCCGCCCCGAACATGCGGCCGGTCTTCCAGCAAATTGCCCACTCCTGTGCCTCCGATGATCCCGTTCTGGTGCGTGGGGCTACCGGCACCGGCAAGTCCCACGCGGCCCGGCTCATCCAGAGCAACAGCATGCGGAGTGGACCGGCTGAAACTCTTGTGATCGGACCTTCCTCCACCACCGAGGAGCTGAACGCCGCCCTCCAGCAGGCAAACAACGGGGTCCTCATCCTGGAGGAGGTGGCCTCCCTCAACAATGAAGGACAGGCCGAGCTCGTCCGCCAGATCGAGGCGGGAACGGAGGGGGTGTTCCCCCGCCTCATCGCCACCACCCACGAGAACCTGCGCGAGCTGGTGGGTGCGGAGGCCTTCCGGAGTGACCTCTTCTACCGTCTCCAGGTCCTGGAAGTTCGCCTGCCTTCGCTCTCCGACCGCATGGAGGATCTTCCGGCCCTGGTCTCCTACTTCATCGGTCAGCTTCTCCCTGATCGCAACCTCGGCATCACCGAGGCAAGCCTCGGCCGACTCATGTCCCATGACTGGCCCGGCAACCTCCGCGAGTTGCGCAATTCTATCGCCTTCGCCCTGACCGTGAATTCCGGTGCGGCTGCCATCGAGGGAAGCGACCTCCCGGATTACCTCAGGAACGAAACGTCCGCCGTCGACGAGCAGGCACCCGCCCTCCTCGTGCAGGCCCTCGACAGCTGGCTCGATTCCCGCCTCCAGGAAGAGGAAGAAACGGTTTACCGTGACCTTGCCGAAACCCTTGAAGCCACCCTTATCCGCCGCCTGCTTGATCGCTATGACGGTAAGCTGGCCCGCATGGCCTCCGCTCTCCACGCCAATCGAACCACCCTGCGACGCCGTCTGCAGAATTCCTGACTGCTCAGTTCGTGGTCAGCAACTGATCAAAACCTGATCCCGATTCAAATACCGGAGACACGCCTTCTCGAACACCTTGTCTTGCCGGGCACCTGTGGACACCGTCCCCGGCATGCACCACCCGCTGCCTGTCTGCATCCGGACCCTCTCCCCCGGGTTCCCGCAGACAGCAACCTGCATCGTCCTGACCGTTTCGCTCTGGTCCGCAGCCCCTGCTCCCCGACTCCGGGCGGCTGAGCCCCTTCTCCTGCCGGAGACCGTCGTGACTGCCAGCCGGACTGATGAGGACTCCCTGCAGTCCATGAGCTCCATCGGAGTGGTCACCGCCGCACAGTTCCAGCAGCAGGGCTATCGGACCATTCCCGAGGCTCTCACCAACACGCCCGGGGTTATGGTCCAGAAGACCACCCACGGGCACGGCAGTCCCTTCATCCGCGGCTTCACCGGACGGCAGAACCTCCTTCTCGTCGACGGAATACGCATCAACAACAGCACCTACCGCAGCGGTCCGGTACAATACTGGAACACCGTAGACGGCTTCTCCATGGACCGCCTCGAACTGGTCCGCGGCCAGGGGTCCGTGCAGTACGGCAGCGACGCCCTGGGTGGCACCATGAACATTCTCACCGCCGGGACTGGATTCCTTGACGCTGATCCGGGCTGGTTTCACCGGGGAAGCGCCCAATACCGCTTCAACACCAACAGCAGCAGCCACGTTGGTCGCCTTGAAACCCGCTTTGGTGAGGGCGGAGTGTGGGGGGCCTCCCTCGGGGTGACCGGGAAGGAATTCGGCGACATCCGTGACAGCGGAGTGGGACGAATGAAAAACACCGGCTACCCGGAACAGAATCTCGATCTCAAGGTCGAGGCTCTTCTCCATCCCGGCACCACGGTCACCATGGCTCACCAGTATCTCAACCAGGACGATGTCTGGCGGTGGCACAGCACCATTTTCAATGACACCCCCTGGAACGGCACCAGGACAGGCTCCTTCCCGGTCCGGATCTACGACCAGAAACACAGCCTCACCTCCCTCAAGGTCGTCGGCGAGTTGGAGGACGGCATTGTGCAGAACTACAGCGCCACCCTCTCCTTCCAGCGCACTCAGGACAGCGAGTTCCAGAACCGCAGCCCTGCCGATATCCGGAACCAGGTCATCGACGTGGACACCTACGGAATCAATCTCCAGCTCGAGAGCGAACTGCTCGGTGGAAACCTGGTCTATGGACTCGACTACTACCGGGATGAAATCGACTCCGCCGGCACCCGCACCGGCCGTGATCCCCGCAGCCGCCGACCGGTGGCCGACGATTCGACCTACCATCTCTTCGGGGTCTTCGCCCAGTTGCGCCGTCCGGTCACCGGGAATCTGGAAACCACCGTGGGCGCCCGCCTGACCCACGCCGAGGCTGATCTCGGGAAGGTCTGGGATCCTGCCCACGGAGTCGACATCTCCGCCCGCGACGACTGGACCAACATGGTCTTCAATGCCCGCACCCTCTACCGGCTCAGCGACACTTGGAACCTCTACGGTGGCGCGAGCCAGGGATTCCGGGCACCCAACGCCAACGATCTCAGCGGCAACATCACCTCCCGCAGTGGACAACAGCAACTCGGCTCCCTCGACCTTGAACCCGAGAAGTCGTGGACCTTCGAGGTAGGATCACGCTTCAACAACGACACCGTGAGCCTGGGGGCGACCGGCTTCTGCACCCTGGTCGATGACCTGATCATCAGCGTGCCCGCTGCCCCGGGTGGCAACACGGTGTCGGCTGCCAACGCCCAGGAAGCCGAAATCGTGGGCCTGGAACTGGAAGCGGCCGTGCGCATCCTCGAGAACCTCACCCTCTCCGGCCATCTCACCTGGCAGGATGGTGAAACCACCAGTCCCGCCTTTCTCGACGGTCCCGGCGTGGAGGCACCGGTCAGCCGCCTCTCACCCCTCGTGGGCAGCGTGGCCCTGCGCTACGACTCCCCCGACCAGCGCTGGTGGGTGGAAGGGCGGATCACCGCCGCCGCCAGGCAGGACGAGCTCAGCGCCCGCGACCAGGGCGACACCCAGCGTATCCCCCCCGGGGGAACTCCCGGTTACCTCGTGGCCTCGGTCCGCGCCGGGGTGCAGGTCACCGAGAATCTCCAACTGAACGCCGCCCTCGAGAACATCACTGATGAGGACTATCGCATCCACGGCTCGGGCGTGAACCAGCCCGGCCTCAGCGCCATCATCGGGGGGAAACTGAGCTGGTAAAAGCCGGAGGCGCCCCCCTGTGCCATTGACCGCGAGACTGTCCAGACCAACCCGTTCAGTCTAGAGGGTCCAACCCTTGCGGTAGGGACGGTGGAGGAGTCCGCTGGCACCCGGATGGTCCGGGATCTCGCCGGTCAGGGGATCGTAGTGGAAGGGCTCGCCCACGATCCCGGCCACGTTAGCAAGTTGAATCAGTTCGGTGAGCGGACCACCGATCGCAAAGCTGGAGAAGGCCTCCCCCTTGCCCTTGCAGGCCTCGATCCACTCACGGTGGTGACCGACTCCACGGGGCAGGGTCCTGGGCGGCTCCTTGAGAGCCCCCTTGTTCTTGGAAAGAATTTCCGAACTCGTGTTCCAGGGGTTGGAGGAGTAGATGCTGCCCTTTGTGCCAACGAGCAGGGACCCGAAGGATCCCGCTTGCTTGCCATGGAGGAGCTCCGATCCCGGACGCATCTCCTTCCCGCTGGAAACGGTCAACTTGACCGCTGGCAGGTCACCCCGGGCGGGGATGTGAAAGTGAACGCGGGTCGAGGAAGGATAACCCTCTGCATGTACCCCGGTGGCCTCGCCCTCGATCCGGATCCGCTTGGCGTTGCTGGAACCCCCGGGCTCCCAGAGCTTACCAAGCTCCAGGCAACGGAAGAGAAAGTTCCCGGTGTGGCACCCCATGTCCCCGAGGCTGCCGCTGCCGAAATGCCGCCAACCCCTCCAGATGAAGGGCAGGTAGCTGGGGTGATAGGGACGCTCGGACGCCGGCCCCAGCCAGAGATCCCAGTCGAGACTCTTGGGAACCGGGGGCGTATCCTTGGGCCGGGTCATCGTCCCGCTACCATCGCCCACCCAGAGGTAGGCCTCGCGGACGGGACCAACCGTTCCGGCTGCACCCCACTCGGTGGCGCGGCGCACGCCTTCCGAGGCCGAACCCTGGTTGCCCATCTGGGTCACCACCTTGTGCTTGGCAGCGGTGAGACGCATCATGCGGGCCTCGTACACGGTGCGGGTCAACGGCTTCTCACAGTAGACGTGCTTACCCTGCTTCATGGCCCCGACCGCGGCCACGGCATGGGTATGATCCGGGGGGCAAACCACCACCGCATCGATCTGCTTGTCCATCTCTGAGAGCATGCGCCGGAAATCCTTGTATTGCCTGGCCTTGGAGTGTTCCCGCAGCATGCGTGCTCCCCGCTTTTCATCCACATCGCAGACGGCCACCACGTTCTCGCCGGACACACTCCTGACATTGCCTTCCCCCTGGCCCCCGATCCCGATGCAGGCCATGTTCAGTTTTTCGTTGGCCTGGTATCCGAAGGCCACCCGGCTGCTGCAGATCAGGAGACCCGCCCCCGTGCTCCCCTTGAGAAATCCCCGTCGGTTCAAAGATGTTTGCTTAGCCATATCCCCTTGATCGCCCAATCCAGCCCCGACCGCAAGAAAACTATAGGGTGCCGGCCCTCGGTCTCACCGTCCCCTCAGGGTTTCCAGCTCGGCCTGGGTCCAGGGCCTGTCACGCTCCTTGTCAGCAGCCCGTGTTTCAGCAACCTGCTTTTCACGCACTGGATCGCCCGGCCCCCACCGAAACCGCAGATAAGAGAGGACCGCGGCGATATCCCTGTCTTTCGTCAGGCCGAGAGCGGCGGCGGGAGCCATGAAGCCGCCTTGGTAGGTCTTCCCCTCAAGGGGCCCGGACAATCCATGAAGCAGGATGAACACGAGCGGTGCCGGAGCCCCGTCAATACGTGGTGAATCAGTAAGGGCCGGAGCAAGGCGAACATCCGTTCCCGGAACCATGACCCCGTTGCCATCGGGACCATGGCAGCTCACGCAGGATCGAAAGTAGTGCACTTCCCCATCCCGGACGAGACGCCGGTGGTCCGGGCTCATGGATTTCGGGTAGTCGATTCCCCGTTTCCAGTTCGTGAGAACCGCCTTCCACTGGGCACCACTGCCACCATTGGGATGCTCCCCGTTCTGTAACTTCCGGATGAGGGGAAGATCGTCACTGCCCCACAGCGCCACCCCCACGGCCAGCATCATCCCCCGACTGCGCAGATGGTGCTGCGCCACCTCCTGGATCAACTCCTCGGCAGCCACGCGCGATTCCCCGCCGCTCATCCCGAGGGTGAGCACGAGCTGCTGGGCCACCTCCCCGTCCCGTTCCCCTGCAAGGCAACGGAGACCTGCAACCGCCGCAGGCTCCGCAATCCAGCGCTCCGAGACCTGGATCGCAGCACGCCGGACCCGGGGATCACGATCGTGGTAGAGAGCCTCCACCAATCCCCGGTCAAGATCACCGATGCCTTCCAGCGTCCACAGCGCGTGCAGCCGGTAGAGGGGGTTCTTCGCGAAGCGAGCCGCTCCCTTCAGGAGGGGAACCACTCCCTCACGGTCCTCACGCAGGATGATGAGCTTCTGGGCGGTATCCCTCCACCACCCGTTGTCATGCGAAAGGTGGCGCACAAGCTCAACCGTTGTCTCTTCCAGCATACGCGGACGGAGCCCCGGGGTGTGGTCCACATGCCGGATCCGCCAGATGCGCCCGTGCCGTATATTCCGGTCAAGACCAGCCTCCACGATAGCCTTCCGGGGGCCCGGGGAGAGCCACGGGGCATCCTGGATGATCCCGCGGTACATGTCGGTCACATAAAGGCAGCCATCCGGCCCAGTAGCGGTATTAACAAAGCGGCAATTGATATCCGACGACCGAAGGAACTCACCATCTCCCGTTTCGGCCTTTTCGAAGAATTCCAGGCCATCCTTCCTGGTGACGGTTGAACGGCGAACGACATGAATGGTGGGATCACAGACGAAATGGTTGCCCTGATTCTCCCAGGGCAGCGCGTGCCCCCGGAAGATGGACTGGCCGCAGGCAGAGGTGAATCCCCGCTCCTCGGCCGCCCGGCCACCCCGGTCATTGAGCAGGCAGAGGCTTTTCACCATGCGAAACCCCGGTTCATAGGGTGGGGCCATCTCGACCGGGGTCCCAAAAATCTCCCGCCCTGCGAGACGCCCCACGTTGGACCAGTACTTCGGGTGAAGATAGGGTGAGGCCACGGGATCGGAATTATGCACCCAGTAAAGGTCTCCCATGTCCCCGTGGGTCAGGCCCCACTGGGTCCAGTGCCCACGCTGCCGCTCCGCCTTCCACTCGCCATCGGTAAAGCGATAGCGTTCCATGTTGTAGGAGAGGTAGATGTGGTTATCGAGATTCCAGACCAGTCCGGAGTCCTGGTGCTCGACGGAGGTCTTCGGACCGTTCCGACTGTAGGCTCCACGCTTGTAGAGGGTGGTCGATTCATCCGCGACACCATCCCCATCCGTGTCCCGCCAGGCCACGATGTCCATCGTGTCGGTCTCGCGCACCGCAATCCGGTCATCCAGTGGAAGGATCATGCGGGGCAGGTTGAGGTTGTCGACAAAGATGGTGACCTTGTCCATCCGACCGTCCCCGTTGGTGTCTTCCATCCTC
>JAAZXD010000600.1 GCA_014240355.1 Roseibacillus sp.
CTCCTCTGCCTCCTCATCCCCCGCAACCGGCTCTTCCACGATCTCTCCGGATCCGATCCCACGCTCCTCTCCGTCTTTCTCACGGAGCTCTTCGGTGGAATCTTGCCCCCCCCTTCCGTGAAATCCGGTCTCCTCCGCCATTTCCTCCTGGATGGCCTCCTGTGCGATCACTTCGTCCTCCGCGGCATCCTCGACCTCTCCCTGGAAGGATCCCTCTTCCGCGACCGCCTCCAATCCGTTCTGGATCTCTGATTCCGCACCACCCCCAACAGCTTTTTCGAGAGTCTCTCCCCCGAAGATCTCTGCGACCGGCGGCGGAGCCTCCTCCGCGGCCATAACTTCCGGCGGAGGGGGCGGCTCCACGGGGCTGACCGGTTCCATCTGCGCCACCGGCACCGGCAGGCCTTCCTGTCCTCCGGGAGCAACCTCCACCACCACTTCTGGTGCGGACGTGGCTTCCGCCGCAAGCTCGTCATAAAACCCCGCGGGCGGTTCCTCACCAACGCCCAGAAACTGCAACGCTTTCGGCATCTCCGCGGAAGTTCCCATGATCAGCTTGGGTGCAGCAGACACCGCGTCCGCGTCTACCTCCGTGATCAACCTGGGCCGCTTCGGGGCAGAGGAATCCCCCCCGGGCTTGTTTCCATCATCTTCCCCCTCCTCCTTCTGGTAAGAGTCTTCAACCCCGTCCTCATCAACCTTGGGAACTTTTGTATCTGTCGCTCCCTCATTTCCTTTCTCGATCCGTTCCACTCTACCCCCGGCTTCCCGGAACTTTCCTGTCGCCACCAGGTCCGCATCGAACCGGGCGGCGAACTCCGCATCCTCTTCCCGGAGTCCCGCCAACTCGGCCAGAGCCTCTTCGTCGAGCGTGTCCGCTACGTAGCGCTCCAACAGTTCGTCCCGAGTCATCTCCTGTGTCCATAGCATCTCAACCACCCCCCCGCATCCCAAATTCCACGCGGAAATCTCCCGGGCAAATTATTCTGGACACGTGTTCTTGGGCGACAGACAAATCCACAGCACTGGCGTTCGCAGGAAAGCCCGGCAAATCCGCGAACAGGCGTTCTCCCAAACCAGTCAGATGTCCATCACTCTCATCACCGGAGCCAGCCGCGGGGTCGGCGCGGAGCTCGCCTGGAAACTGGCAGGCGAGGGCCGGAAGGTAGCGGCTCTGGCGCGAAGTGGGGAGAAGCTGGAGGCGCTGGCCGAGCGGGCACGGGCGGAGGAGCTGCCCGGAATGATCATTCCCCGTGCCGTGGATGTGCGGGAGGCGGCGGCAGTGACCGAATGCGTGAACGCACTGGAGGTCGACGACGGGCCGACCGAGGTCCTGGTCAACAATGCCGCAGTGGTTCAGAATATCCCTTTTGCGGAGCAGTCCCTGGAGCGGATCGATGCGATCGTGGACAGTAACCTGAAGGGAACGATGTACTGCACCCACGCGGTGCTGCAGCACATGATCCCCCGCAAGGCGGGACGGATCGTGAACATCTCCTCCGTGGCGGGG
>JAAZXD010000601.1 GCA_014240355.1 Roseibacillus sp.
CGCCAGTCCGGGCACCCCCACCAGCAGACAGTGGCCACGGGCAAAAATCGAAATCATCATCTCGTCGATAACCTCGTCCATGCCGACGATCGTCTTGCGGAGCTCGGCGACGATCGCATCCCTCGCCTTGCCCAGTTTCTCGATGGCTTCAATGTCTTCGGATTCTTTTGTCATGGTGAAATTGGGGGCGGATCGCGGGTTTGTTCGTGATTGTTAACCGAATAAACCAACCCAGCCTATCGCAATTTTTCTCGCCAACCTGTCACTAAAAGAGCAGGTTTTCCCATGGCGTCATCCGACTTTTCGTCGATCACGGAGCAAGTCACCAGCCACCTGCGCCACGAACTGGCCAAGGGCCGATGGCTCACGACCGTGCCCGGCAGGAACAATCTGGCTGCCGAGTTGGGAGTCAGTCACAAAACGGTGGAATCCGCCCTGCAGAATCTCGAAGCGGAAGGACTCCTCACCGGGCAGGGAGCTGGACGTCGTCGTCTAATCACGCCCTCCACAAAACTGGCCTCCGCCCGGCCCATGAGAGTTGCCCTTCTTCTCTCAGAGGCAGTCGACAGGAATACCAATTACATGGTCCAGCTCGACCGCGAACTAAGCGAGGCGGGACACACGGTGGTTAATCCTGCTCGATCCTTGCTAGCCCTGGGCATGGATGTCAGCCGAATCGCTCCATTGGTCGAGTCAACCGAAGCCGATGTATGGGTGATCGGTGCCGCCTCGCAATCGGTCCTCCAGTGGTTCGCGGCGAACCCGACCCCGGCCTTCGCCCTCTTCGGGCGCCGGGAAGGATTGCCCATCGCCGGCGCCGGACCGGACAAGGTGTCCGCCTTCATCATGGTAACCCGCGAATTGATTAACCTTGGACATCGCCGCATCACCCTGCTGGCACGTCCGAGACGTCGACTTCCTGAACCGGGCACTACCGAGCAGGCCTTCCTCGACGAACTTAAAGAACAGGGGCTCTCCGTAGGTAATTTCAATCTCCCGGAATGGGACGATTGCAAGGAAGGCCTGCAAGCTTGCCTGTCCTCATTGTTCCAACTCACCCCCCCCACGGCCCTCATTTGCGATCAGCCTGTCATCTTCAGTGCGGTCCTGCAGTTTGCTGCTGTCAGGGGACTCCGCGTGCCGGGTGATATCTCCATTATATGCACTGATGCCGATCCGACTTTCGCCTGGTCCGAACCGTCCGTAGCACACATTCGCTGGGAGCCCCAACCCGTCGTCCGCCGCATCGTCGCCTGGGCGGCCAACATCAGTCGCGGCAAAACCGACCGCCGCCAATCGCTCACCAAGGCCGAATTTATCGAGGGCGGAACAATGGGGCCGGCTCCAGGGAGGACATAATGACTCGGCTCCAACTTGATCCCGCTCGTTGCCCGCGGGGCGCGATGGAAGCTCCGCCCTTCCTCCAATCTACCGGTGCAACACCGGTGCAATAGAACTGGCAATCAGGCGCATTTTGCTGCATTTTGGCTGCAGTTCGGATCCTTCAC
>JAAZXD010000602.1 GCA_014240355.1 Roseibacillus sp.
CCCCAGAACACGATTGAGCGCCCGCTCTAAAGATCCGCTGATTAGGGCGCGCATGTTGCGGGTGATCTGAACCAGGCAGAGCACGATGAGCGCCAACGCCACCACAACCAGGACGATTGCAAGTGGGACACCTTCCAGTCCCAGGCTCTCCAGGAATGACTCAATCGGCTTGGCCCCAGCCTTGACCGCAGCCTTGATGGGACTGTTGTACTCAGCCCCTCCAACGCTTGAGATCGCACCCGAGAGGAGCGTCGCGGTCTTCTCAAACACTCCCGTCATCAATTCGAGGGGCAGCGCGATCATGACCAGCATCAGGTTGAAGAAGTCATGCACCGTTGCGGCGGCGAACGCCCGACGGAACGCATTCCCTTGCTGTATGTGACCAATCGATACAATCGTATTGGTGATCGTGGTGCCAATGTTCGCTCCCATGATCATGGGAATGGCCGTCTTCAGCGGCAGTGCTGTGCCACCCGACTGCCCCACCAACGACACGATGGTGGCCGTACTGGTACTGGAACTCTGCACCAGTACCGTCGCGAGAGTACCCACCGCCAGACCAGCGAAGGGGTTCGAGATCCCGGAGAACAAATTCTGAGCGGTATCACTTCCCAGTGCCTTAATGGCGGATCCCATCAGGCGGATCGAAATCAAGAATCCGTACACCAGCATGAGCACATAACCCATTCGCAGGGCGATGGACGCTCGCGTGTGACGGAGCCCAGGGTCTTTACGGTTCATCCGGGATTCAGAAGAGTGGAGAGTTCAGGGGGGGGCCAGCCAAATTAGGACCCGCGATCTGGGCCTGAAGGAAGCGCAATTGAGCCTCGGAACGGGCTCCTGTCAACCGAAACTTGACCCGTTTTGGGTGGTACTGAAAATGACGCCCAAGCGGCAGGCAGGGGGCGTTTGAGGTCCGGGTTCCGCCAAGGATTCAGGCCCTCTGCACCTATCGGCCGCTGGCCCCGACCCGCACGGGGGCACTGCGACCGCTGACCTTGAACGCCTCAAGCTTCGCCTTGAGTTCCTTCACAATCTCCGGATGCTCGAAATAGAGGTTTGTCGATTCGCCAGGATCCTCGTCGAGCCGGTAGAGCTGGCCAGGCGCATCGGGAGCCAGCTCAGGCAGAGCGTAAGGCTTCATCCCCCAGCGGCCCTCAATGGAGTAGTTGTTTCCACCTGACCACCTGTGGTCAAGGTACTTCCAGGGGCCGCGCCGAATGGCCAGCGCCAAACTCATGGTCTGGTGCAAGGTGTACTGACGCAGAGACTTGCTCCCTGCGGCACCCAAGAACACAGGAAGGAAGTCGTAACTATCCTCGGCCGCATCGTTGGGAAGATCGGCACCGGCAATCGAGGCGTAGGTCGCCATCAGGTCGGTCAGGCAGATGGTCTGCTCCGAATGCGAACCGGATTGAATTTTCCCCGGCCAGCGCGCGATGAAAGGAACACGGTGCCCCCCCTCCCAGTTGTCACGC
>JAAZXD010000603.1 GCA_014240355.1 Roseibacillus sp.
ACTTCACCACGGTGTACACAAGGACGGCGAGCCCAAATGTCCCCAAGCTGCTGACCCGCGTTTCCTGCACCAGCAGTAAGACCTGCTCAAGCGCATCCCGTACTTCCGATCCCCCAGCGACGGCGTTCGCTCCACCCACCCCTGCGCCCAAGTGCTGGTCAAGCAGTGGACGTATGACGTCGTTGAGCAAGGAGTCGTAGGCACCCAACCCCTTGGCCACTGCAAATACGAAAGCCAATAGGGGAACGATCGAAAGCCCGGTCATGAACGTCAGGGCAGATGAGCGCAGGAGGCAGCGGTCTAGATGAAATCCTCGCAGGGTCAGGTACACCACGCGCAGCCCCTTGTATCCGAGGGCGCGCAGGGTCGGCAGGGAACCCAATTCCTTACGCCACAGGTCCTCCGCCAGGAAGGCTCCCATGGCTTCCCAGCGCCGGCCAAACCAAGTGGTAGGCCGTGGAGTTCGAGGAGTAGGGCTCATGGTGTTGGATCTTGCTGGTCCTGTCCGGGGGCCTCGTCAACCAGGAGGGAATCCCTCCCGGCGCGGCGGCGAACCCAATTTAGGACCGCATGTACCCGCTTCATCCGTATCAGGGCCAGTTCTGCGGGCCGCTTTCCCGGAAAATCCACCAACATCGCACCGACAAGGATGGCCAGGAGCCCCTGCCCGGGAAGCACCAGCATCGCGATGCCCGCCAGGACGAGGGAAAGCCCAAGAACATTTTTGGCCAGGGTCAAGAAAACCCGCAGAACCGGGTGGGCATTGGCCCAGGGAAGGCGGGGCGGGTGGGGGCCGAGAAAATAGTCCGCTGGAATCCTCACGATGGCCATGGGAACCACAATCAGGCCCAAAACGGAGACCGCCAGTGAAACGAACACGACCATGTCCACGAGGTCGCGATTGAGTTCGGGCCAGGGGGGCATGGTCTTGAATGGCTCGGTGGGGAATCACTCCCGAAACGGGGGGTGCGCGCCTACCATGATAGGACAATGCGTCACGCTCTGCTCTTCACCCTCTGCGGTGCCGGAATCACTCTAGCCCTCGGCCCTGCCTTGGCGGCCAATGATGAACTCATCGGCGATAAGGCACTGAGCTTTGCGACGGACGTGCGCCCCATCCTCTCAGAGCATTGCTTTCCCTGCCACGGGTTCGATGAGAACAAGCGCGAGGCCGGGCTACGGTTCGACCAACGCGAGGGTGCCTTCAACCTTCTGCCTTCCGGTGGGCATGCCATTGTCCCCGGTGAGCCCGAGAACAGCTTGCTGGTCGCACGAACTTCCGCGACAGATTCATCGGAGCGAATGCCGCCGGCGGAATTCAATCGACCATTGAACGTCGATCAGATCGCCACACTCGAGCAGTGGATCAAGGAAGGCGCCAAGTGGGAGAAGCACTGGTCGTTTGCCCCGGTGGCGGATGCCGCCCCCCCTGCGACGACTGAGTCCTCAGAGCCAATCGACGCATTCATCCGAGCG
>JAAZXD010000604.1 GCA_014240355.1 Roseibacillus sp.
GAGCGGGTAATAATGTGCGGCTATCGCTCTGGAATCATCCGGGTGAGGGGGTTTACGGGATGGCGGCTCGTTGTCGCCGGGTGGTTGACGGGGTGGAGGAAATTCTCGGGGAGGAAGTTTATCATTATCACTCCAAGATGATCCTCAAGGACGCCAAGGTGGGAGGGGCCTGGGCCTGGCACCAGGATTACGGCTACTGGTACCAGAATGGACTTCTCTTTCCCGATCTCGTCAGCGTGATGATTGCAGTAGATCCTGCCACGAGGGAAAATGGCTGTCTCCAGGTCCTGCGCGGATCCCACCGGATGGGAAGGGTCAATCATATCCTCTCCGGGGACCAGGCCGGGGCCGACATGGAGCATGTTGACGAGGCCCGTAAGCGGCTCGAGACAGTCCATTGCGAAATGTCCGCGGGTGATGCCCTCTTCTTTCACTCCAACACCCTGCACTGTTCCGCTGCCAACAATTCTGACCACTCGCGGTGGGCGCTGATCTGCTGCTACAACGCCAGGAGCAACGATCCCTACAAGGAGTCTCACCATCCCGGCTACACCCCGCTTGAGAAGGTTGAGGATGAGATGGTCCTCAAGGTGGGTCGCGACGATGCGCAACGCTCCAGTGTGGCGTTTGCCAACCTTCTGGAGGAAGATAAAAGTGCCAAGAGCCTTTCCGGAACGGAAGCCTGACTGCCCTGATCCGAATTGCCCGTCCTCCGGACTACAAGAAATCACAAACAGACAACACCGTCATGAAACTTGGAATCATCAACAGCGCCTTCGGACAGGCCGGCGTGGACACCAAGACCGGCCTTGAACACATTGCCCGCATTGGGTTTGACTCAGTGGATATCTTCACCGAGGCGATGGCCATCGAGCAGGACGAGATCGATCTCATCAAGCGGACCTGTGACGATAATAACCTCCCTATCGTTTCCACCGTTGTCGTATCGGCCGGGTTGATCGATTTCAACGATCCGGTGCGTGACTATCACGTCGAGCGGTCCAATCGCTTCGTGGACTTGGGGCAGGCCTTTGAATCGAAGAACCTCCTTCTGGTGCTGGGTGAGTATATCTGGCAGCGAGAGGTGATTCCGCCCGAGGCCCAGTGGGAGTGGGGAGTTGAGGGCGTACGTAAGATCGGGGAATATGCGGGCGAGCGCGGGATGGAAATTGCCCTTGAGCTTGAGCCCTTCCGACTCAGCCTTCTCAACAGCGTGCCAAAAATGGCCCAGTTCATTGACGATTGCGGCCTCCCCAATGTGAAAGCCAATATTGATGTGAGCCACCTCGTGCTGGCTGATACTTCGCCCGATGCCCTCGAACTTCTCAGGGACAAGGCCACTCACGTGCATATCAGCGACTGTGACGGCAAGGTGCATGGGGACCTGCCCCCGGGGCGTGGGGTAGTCAAGTTTGCTCCCTACCTGCAGGCGATCAAGGACCTGGACTTCGATGGCACGGTC
>JAAZXD010000605.1 GCA_014240355.1 Roseibacillus sp.
ACCCCGGACCCGCCCTTGATGCGAAGATGGGGCCAGATCATGAGAGTAGCGACGAACATGAAGACCACTCCCGCCCCCCCAACCCAGCGAGGCCCCAATATTGCAATCATCGGGAAGGCCACAAAGGGCGCTATGACCCCACGCACGCCACAGAAGAAGGTGTGCACACTCATGTACTCGGCAACCTGCTCGGCCTTTGCAAACTTCGTGACCCAGAGACTCCAGGCAATATTACCCCCGGCCCGGCCAATCCCGTGCAGGGAGATTCCGACGCAGAGAGTCCACACCTCGTGGCCAAAGAAATAGAAGAAGACTCCGCCGATGAAAAAGAGATTCAGGATCATGCGCACCGCAAAGAAATTAGCGCGATCAAATATGATTCCCCATGCCACCACGGTAATGAGAAACATGATCTCGGGAAGGGACCCGGTGATGAATGCGATGGTGAATTCCGTGAGATGATACCCGTAGACCGGATTGGAGACATATTCCACAAAGATGGACCAGCAGAGCAGGTTCCCAAACCCCAGGATCATCCAGGAAGTGAGCATGGACCGAAAAACGTGGTCGTCTCTCACGTGCTCGAGGGCGCCAAAAAGCCGGACCTGGTTGGCTCGTTGCAGATGAACCCGGTCCATGGCCAGAACACACCCGGCCATGAGACAACAGCAGAGGGAATAAATCAGGAGAATCCAGCGAAAATCATCCAGGTTATTCTCCAGCACCTTGCCGAAGATTACGGCCACGACGAGCGCGGAGGACTTGCGCGCCACGGCGGTGGAGGCAAACAGGCGACCACGGGAACCGTCGGGATAATGCTTCCGATAGATCTGCGACATGAGCGGGATGCTCAACGTGATGCAAACCAGTGCCACCACCATGGAGGGCAGGAAGACCCCCATCGTCCTGCCCCCTAGGGCCGCAATAAGAAGCCCGCCTGCTGACATGAAACAGAGTATCGCCGTTCCCACATTCACAGATATTCCCGTTCTCCGCACCAGTTGAACCGGGAAAAGACTGAGAAAGAGACCGCAGCTGGAGGCTGCCACCAGAGTGGCTTTCTGCCACGCCTCCGCATGGAATACGCGCACCGCGATCAGGACCAGGAAGGTCATCGCCAGCGTCTCCACACACCCGCCCGGCCAGGCTCGCAGGTTATCGAACAGGAACGTTCGCCTCGCGGGATTTTCAGAGGGAGCGATCGGCATCCGGGAGGGGTTCTAGCCGCCCTCGAGGCGCGTGGCGAGCAACCAAAAGAAGAGGGCCATCATGAGCAGCACAGCCGCGGGATCGGCACGTGCCCCCCATTCAAAGGTCCTGGTGAACTCAGCGGTCAGTAGCCGTAACTGTGCACTAACGCTCATTGGGATACAGCGGAAAGAAAGACATCAAATCCCTGAAACCGGGGCATCCTGACTCGCGCACCACGGAGAGCACGGGTGCTAAACATGC
>JAAZXD010000606.1 GCA_014240355.1 Roseibacillus sp.
CCCACCTCTGGTACACCGAGGAAGGACACAGTGTCATTCTGGGAACCGGGCAGGAAGGCAGTGGTTACAACGTGGTGGTTCGAATCACTTCCGAACGTATCCGCCCGGTGCCCCTTGGAGTTCCAGCCGACACTCCCGGGGCGAACGATCCGGACAGCCCTCTTCCCAAACCCTCCAACTTCCAGCCCTGAAGCATCGGAGCCGAGGCAAGGCCGCCCTCCCCCCCTTCACAAACACCTCGAAGGAGAGGGGATTGGCCTGCTCCTCCTCGCAGTCGAGTCATCAGCAAAGCCGGAGAGGATGACCTGGCTCTTCGATCCGGTGGGAATTCCCTGTGTGTCCACCGAGTTGGACATCCCGGGAATTCATTCAGTTTTGGTCTTCGGCCTGGAATGGCGGGAGAAGAACCTGGCCATGTAGCCGATTGCTTCGGACATCTGAGCCCTCGGAAGGCGATGCCCACTCCCCTTCACCACATAAAGCAGCAGTTCATAGTCGGCTTTCTCCGGTGAGTAACGGGTCAGCGTGATCTTCCCGGATTTCTCCAACACCACAGATTCAGTCTTGGCACCATGATTGGTCGCCCAGAGCTCCATGGTCTTCCGAGCCGGATAAAACACTTCTCCCGGAACCTTGGACTCCCCGGTGAACAGGGCGTCTTCCGCCCCACAGACCAGCAGGATCGACAACCTCGGACGGCCCCTGGGCAGCGGCGGCCTGTTGATCATCGCTCCGCGCATCGGAGCGATCGCCGCGAAGAGATCCGTCTCCATGGCCAGGCGAAAACAGAAAATGGCTCCACTTGATCCTCCCGTGGCATAGAGGCGGGTCCGGTCGATGGACGCGTTCCTGTCCAGATACTCAACGGTTTTGACCACAAAGCCAACGTCATCACTACTACTGAAGCGATGATTACTGAATCCATTCCAGGCCGTCACCCCTCTCCGGTTACGCTTCGCATTACTGAGACCCTGGGGACTGACACTGATATAGCCGTGATTTCTCACCAACCCTTCCAGCTGGCGGTGATATCCCTCCATGGGACCGCCGGCCCCGTGAAACCCGAACACCACCGGATACTTCTTTGAGGCATCGTAATTCCCGGGCACCCGCACCAACAGCTGGCGCAACTCCTTGTCGTGCATGAATTCCACCCGGTTCGTGCCGGGTTTGAGATCTTTCCCCTCTACCACGGGATGCAGGCAGAGAACGAACAGGAGCAGGTGCAGGGTCTTCATGCTTCGGTCAATCTTCAGCGGACTCGTTCTGATCCACATGGTGTCAGGACAGGAACGTGTCAGCGCACCTTGATACTCACCCCACCCTGCTATCCAAGAATGTTCTAGCCCCGGGAGGGGATCGACTCTGCTCTCCACCACAATGCTCCTGCAGGAATACAGAACGAATCGTTCCAAT
>JAAZXD010000607.1 GCA_014240355.1 Roseibacillus sp.
TGCCCCCGGGGCCAGATTCGTTACCGCATCCCTCGGTCAGACTCAAAAAGGTTCCCAGGGAGGCGATGGGAAGATTCTCGATGCGATGGAAGCCGTTGCAAAGAGCGATGACCCTGATCTCAAGGGCAAGGTTGGTTTCGTCTACAGCCACCCACTCTCAAAGGGTGGTAGTTCAAGTGGGCACTATGGAGGAAATCCTGAAACCTACATGAACGTCGGCGAGGCAATGGGCGAGGCGATGGTGGAGTTGTTGAAGCAAGATCGTTGAAGGAAAGGTGTCGTCGAGGGTGTCCAGAATATTGCCGGTGCTCGTGGCGACAGCCGTCACGAACGCCGTGGCTGATCCGGTCAAGCTTCCAGGGATTGAAATCAATGTTCAGGCGCGCTGCGTGGATGTCGAAGCCACGGTATGTCTCCGGGAGGGAACGCTGGAACTGGTGGCCTGTACCAAGGATAGCAAGGAGCATGAGTCGATTGTCGCGATTACGGCGAGGCCGATGCACGTTCATGCCGCCCTTCTGCTGCTTGGTGCCGAGCCCGGGAATCCAGCGATAATGAAGCCGGTGGAAGGCGAAGAGACGAGTTGGCTCAAGGTTCCCCCCCGGGGCGATCTGGTGGACGTCTCCCTGGTGTGGAAGAAGGAGGGAGGAGAAATCATTGAGCGTCCCATCAGCGATTTCATCGTCCGTGCCGATTCGGATGGAATTGAGGACGGAGAAGACAAGGAAAGGGAGAGCTTCCCCACCCATGCCTTCCTGTTTGCCGGGTCACGGCTCATTGCCAATGGGGAGGGGCCTCGTGTCTACCTGAGCGACCGGAGCGGGAACCTGATCTCGCTCGCGACCTTCGGGGACGAACTGCTTTGTCTGCCCGGGGTACACTCCAGGGAAAACGGGGCCCTGTTGTGGGAGATCAACGCGACCCAGTTGCCGGAACTGGGGACGCAGGTGACTCTGCGCTTGCGTCCGAAGATGAAAAGGAAACGGCCTTCGTCCCCGGAAAAACAACTCCAGAAATGAGACCAGCCATCAGAGTTATCGTCATTCATATTGCGGCCCTATGCCTTGCCCCATGGTGCACAGCTGGCGCGCAGTCGTTCTACAAGGAGCCACATGGACTATTCTCCACCCGACCAGGGGAAACCAAGTCGCTGCAGACCATCAAGCGCTTCGGTCCGGTGGGGATGGGGATTGACCTGATTCAACCGGCCTTTGTCATGCGGATCAGCAGCATCGAGGAGGGATCGCCGGCCGCAGCGACGGGCAAACTGGCCAAGGGGCAAATCATCGAGTCGATCAACGGGCAGGTGCTCAAGGAGATTGACCCCCGCATCCAACTGGGCCGAATCCTCGCCGCCGCAGAAGCAAGCGATGGGATTCTCAAGTTCGCCATCAAGGGCGATTCCGGGCC
>JAAZXD010000608.1 GCA_014240355.1 Roseibacillus sp.
TGGCCAGTCCGTCGGAGAACGCCAGACCGCTCCCGGAGCCGGTGGCGTATCGGATCTCGACGGTGCACTGGCCCTTCTCCGAGTTGAGGCGAACGAGGTCGAGCTTGCCGTCGCCATTCTTATCGAATTTCTCGAGGATTTCCTTCGGGATCTGACGGGCGCCGCCTCGGGGCGGTCCCCGGCGTTCGCCTTCGGGACGCTCACCACGCTCGGCGCGGGGCTTTTTCTTGCCCTTGTCTTCTTCAGCAAGGGAGTTGATCGATCCTGTGGCGAGGAGGCCCAGGACCAGGGAGAATGCTTGGAGTGTCTTCTTCATGTCGTCTGTTAGTTCACGGGGTTTTGGCCGTGCTGGGGGATAAAACAGGGGTGTCAGCCCATGGTTGCGGATTTTTTCCGGGTGGAGGAGCGGCGAGGGGGGGATTTGGCATTGCGTGGGTGGGGTCAACGCGGTTGTATGCCTTCCACGATGGCGTCCGCGCCCAGCAAGGGTTCCCCCCGCGTAGCATCCTTCAAGGCGCGGTTTACCAGCACGATTCTCCTCTGGGGTGTCGTGGTGGCGGTCTTTCTGAGTGGGGCACTCTGGGGCCTCGTGGCACTGGTTGCAGCCTTCACTCTCCTCGGGAGCTTCGAGTATCTTGTCCTGACCAGGGAGGCACCGGGGAAGGAGTGCCGGCGCTGGGCTTTGATTGTGGGAGCGGGTTTTCTGGGAATGCTGGTGACCCAGGCCCTCAATGATCCTGATTCGCTGAGGGGAGCCGACTTTCTGCCGGAGATGGCAGGAGTGCTCGCGGTCACTATCGGATCCTTCATCTTGCGTCTGCGTTTTCCCATCGAGGGCGACGATTCGGTGCGGGCGATTGCTCTCGCACTTCTCGGCTTTGTCTACGTTCCCATCCTCTTTGGCGGCTTCATCATCCGGCTTGTGCTCCTGCCGCCCTCCGTCGAATCCGGGTTCTGGCTTGTCCTCCTCGTGGTCCTGGTGGCCAAGTTCACCGACATGGGGGCCTACCTCGTAGGAACCATGATCGGCAGGCACAAGGCCATCCCTCACATCAGTCCGGCCAAATCGTGGGAAGGCTACATAGGCTCCCTCTTTTTTGCGCAGGGAGGGGCCTTTGCCATTCATGCTTTGAGCGGACCTCGTCTCGACTGGCTCGGAGTCCATCATGTCGCCGTTCTTGGACTGCTCGTGGCTCTCGCGGCCATGGCGGGGGATCTCGCGGAGTCCATCCTGAAGCGTAGTCTCCAGGTGAAGGACTCCGGACAGCTCCTGCCGGGAATCGGTGGAATCCTCGATCTCATAGACAGCCTGTGCTTTTCTCTGCCCGTTGCCTATTTCTACCTCCTTCTGGTGAGGCTCTAAAAGATAATCGTAGTTCATGTCCGACCCCTCGGAAAGACAGATG
>JAAZXD010000609.1 GCA_014240355.1 Roseibacillus sp.
TCGGGGACCGCCCACTTTGGTGGGAAACTGACCTCACCGGCGAAAGCTCTGAAAATGACGGGCTGGAATTTTGCGGACTGCGTGTTCGAAATGCGGGGTCATAACACCACCAGCAACAATGCCAACCTGTTCAACAGTCAATCCGAGGCGGTCGACACCAACTGGGCGGGCGTCGATTTCACGGATCCAAACGGCAAGGCTTCAAATGGAGACCCCGATCCCGGCCATATCAAGGCCGGCAATCTCTCCCATCTGAACGACTCGGGGCCCAAATGGTACGACGACACGACCATCTTTCCGGCCGGTTTCCCAACCGACGTTCCGACCCTGGAAAGCAGGAACTGGTTCAAGATCGTGGACCAGCCCACCGGGCAGCCCACCAATTTCAGGGTGGAGGTCACTAGTGCCACCGGCCTGCGCCTCAACTGGACCGATGCCACCGGAGAAATCGTACCTTATGGCTATCTCATTCTGGGATCTACCGATGATGACTTCGTGATCCCCTCTGATGCCGAACAGTTCCTTGCCGACGGCGATCTGAGCGATGGCTTCACACGGGTCTACGTCCCGGCGGGAACACAGGCCCGGACCTTCAGTGGGTTGTCCACCCCCGACACCACTTACTACTTTGCCATCGTCCCCTACTCAAACACGGGCTATGCAATCGATTACAACAATGCTCCGGATCTTCTCACCGTGAGCACCGGAGAAAGCCCCACATCCTATGCCGACTGGATTGCCACCTTCCCCGGGGTCGATGCTCTTTCCGCACCGACTGACGATTCTGACGGGGATGGCATCGCGAACCTCTTCGAATACGCCTATTCCCTCGCCTCACCGGGGACGCGGCCGGACACCCATGATGCATCTGCACTGCAGCCATCCGCGTCTGTCAGCGGTTCCGATCAATTGGTTCTGCATCTCCGGCGGGCGGATTCCCTCCCGCCGAATATCACCCTCACCATCGAGGGCAGCGATGACCTGGGCGTTGAGGATCCGTGGGTGGACCTCACCGGACTTGTGACAGAAGCAAGCGACGGGCCCGATGGGATTGCCGGGACCACCTCGTCCAATTACACCTACACCCAGCTCAACGCCATAGGTAGCGGCCTTGACAAAAAATACATGCGGGTCCGGGTGCAGGAGAATTGACGGACGTGGTGGTTCGTGGATGGAGCGGCAATTGGGCCCAGGGTTCAGGACCGGTTTTTTCACGAGTATCGCAACCGCTTCGGATTTCGCCGGAAGAGCGGGACGAGGAGAAATCCTCGCCCTTTTTCACACACCTGAATCACGGCGGAACACCACGGGATCAGCCTGTTCGTGGTAGTCAGGATTTGCACTAGGGCATCAACTTGCGATCCAGGCTCCGATACTGAATCGCTTCCATCAGGTGG
>JAAZXD010000060.1 GCA_014240355.1 Roseibacillus sp.
CAAGTTTCATCTCACCACCCCCGGGGGTGGTGACAGCTTTGATCGGTTCGAGGAAGGAGTCCCCAGCAACCCGGTCCGCTACAACGCCATCGATGATGAGAGCCTCATCACCGACACGCCCGGTGCCCACCCACTGAACGAGTGGCTCCTTCGAGCGGACTGGGGTTTCAACGGCGCCGCGCACTTCAAACACGGAGACGGCGACATGGGGGAGTTCATCAGTGACACCTTCCTCATCGACGAGACCAGTTCCTTCACGATGGACCTTGGCGGGGGTGCGCCACCCAACGGACTGTTCCTGCATGATGCCGAAACTGGAGATGTCATTATTTCGGAGAGCCTGGGAGGCGGCTTTCTGCACCACCGCGCCTGGACGAACCCGGAACTGCAGGCGGCTGGAATCACCGGACAACGTGGAGTATACTTGCGCGTTGTGGACGGCACCACCCGCGGCTGGGGCACGGTCTCGGTCGACAACATCGTGGTGCAGAATGCCGGTCTTCCCGCAATTCCCGAAATCATCTCGTTCACGGCGAGTTCGCAGAGCATCATGGCCGGGACGCCCGTGACGCTTTCCTGGACCATCGTCGATCCGCTGGGCGGCATTCCCTCGACCGCCGTCACCCCCGATGTCGGTGACGTGACCGGACAGTCCAGCGTGGTAGTTAACCCGCTCGTCACCACCACCTACACCCTGATCGCCACCAACGCGGAGGGGACCGCTACGGCCACTACCTTCGTAATCGCAGGAGAGACTCTTACCATCACCGAGTTTCTTGCCATCAACGATGACTCCTTGCTCGACGAAGATGGCGAGAATACGGATTGGATCGAAATCTGCAATACCGCCAGTAGTGAGATCGACTTGGACGGCTGGCATCTCACTGACGACCCGAACTTTCTCACCAAGTGGCGGTTCCCGCCTCACTTGCTGGATGGCGGTGACTACGTCCTGGTCTTCGCCTCAGGCAAGGACCGGGCGGTGGCCGGACGCCAGCTGCATACCAACTTCCGGCTGGATGGCGATGGCGAGTATCTCGCGCTCGTGAGGCCGGACGGTGTGAGTATCACGTGCGAGTATTCGCCGGCCTTTCCGGAACAGAAACCCGACGTCTCTTACGGACTCTTCGGAGTCGCGCTGGAGCGGGGTTTCTTTGATCCGCCCACTCCCGGTCTCCCAAACGAACCCGGCTTTGAGGGATCCGTCGGCGACACCACCTTCAGCGTCGACGGTGGCTTTTACGACACGCCCATCCAGGTGGAGATCACGACTGCCACCCCCGGAGCGCGAGTACGCTTCACGGTCGATGGCAGCGCACCGTCCGACACCCATGGAAACCGCTACACCGATCCGATCCAGATCAGCTCGACAACCACCCTGCGCGCAATGGCATTCAAGACAGGGCTGAGCCCGACCAACGTCGACACGCAGAGCTACTTCTTCATCGAGGATATCGTCGTCCAGGACAACACGCCCCCTACGTTGCCCGCGTCGTGGGTGGGCGGCGGCCGGGCGGACTACGGCATGGACCCAGAGGTCACCAGAGATCCGCGCTTCAGTGGCATCATGAGTGACGCCCTGCGGTCAATCCCGACCATTTCCCTGGTGCTGGACGCGGGCGACTTGTTCGACCCGAGTTTCGGCATTTACGCGAATCCCGGTAACTGCTGCAGCGACGCGAACCGTGGACCGGATTGGGAGCGGCCGGTGTCGGTCGAGTATTTCAACTCTGCGGGCGGACGGGAGTTCCAGGTCGACGCTGGTATCCGCATCCAGGGCGGGGCCAGCCGACAGCCCGACAAGTCGCCGAAGCACTCCCTGCGCCTGTTGTTCAAAGAGGCTTACGGCGCGGCCAAATTGGAGTTCCAGATGTTCGATGATTCGTCGACCAACCGCTACGACACCTTCAGTCTGCGCTCCGGATACCTCGACGCATGGATCCACGACGGCGCCTGGGGCGTCGGCGCGCCACGGCCGCAGGCTCAGTACGTCATCGACAAGTTCGTCCACGACACCTTCGGCCTGATGGGGCAGACTTCGGTCAGGAGCAACTTTGCCCACCTCTACATCAACGGTCACTATTGGGGCCTTTACAACCCAATCGAGCGAATCCGCGCATCTTGGCTCGCGGAGATCCTCGGCGGCAACGAGGAGGACTGGGATGTCGTCAATCTCGATGTCGGGCGGATCGAAGTCCAAGACGGCAGCGCGAACTCCTACAACGCCCTGGTCGACTTGGTAAACAGCGGCGTCTCCTCACCGGAAGAGCTCCAGGCGATTAGCGAGGCGCTCGATCTGACCAACCTGATCGACTACATGTTGATCAACTTCTGGATCGGGAACAACGATTGGCCGGGCAGCAATTGGACCGCCGCCCGGCGCCGCGACCCTCCCGGCAAGTATCGGTTCTTCACTTGGGACGCCGAGGCCTCGATGGAAACTGTCGGCATCAACGTCACGGGAGCTAACCACCCGACTTCGCCCGCTCATCTGTTCCACCGCCTGCGCGACAACGAAGAGTTCCGCCTCATGGTTGCAGACCGCATTCAGTGGCACTTCTTCAACAACGGCGTCATGACTCCCGCGCGCGCGGCCGAGTCGTACCTCGCGCGGTTGGACGTGGTGGACGAAGCGGTCGTCGCCGAGTCGGCGCGCTGGGGCGACTACCGGCGTGACGTCAACTCGATCCTGCGGGGACCCTATCATTTGTACACGCGCGACGACCACTGGATCCCCGAGCGCGACCGCCTGTTGCGGTCCTACTTTCCCCAGCGCACGGGAGTTGTTTTGAATCAGCTCCGTGCGCTTGGCCTCTGTCCCGATCTCGCTCCACCCGAGATTCGCGTCGACGGTGTGCCTCGGCACGGGGGGACCGTCGGCGATACGCTGGTTGGGTTTACGGCTCCGGCTTCCGGCGCCATCTATTTCACGACCGACGACACGGACCCGCGCAGGTCGAACACCTCCAACGAGGAGGTGGTGCTGCTCTCTGAATTTGCTCCAGATGTCCGCGCCCTCGTCCCCTCGGTGGCGAACGGCGGTTCAGCCCTCATCCCCGCGCAGTGGACCGGACTGGCCGATCCGTTCAACCTGGCCGTGTGGAAGTCAGGCAGCACTGGAGTGGGCTTCGAACAAGTTCCGGATGCCTTTGAGGATCTCATTAATCACTACGTCCCCGAGATGATGGATGCCACCGCCTCGGTCTATGTGCGAATCCCCTTCACCATCGCCAACCAGGCCACCCTCGACCACATCGACAGCCTTACGCTGAACATGAAGTACGATTCGGGATTTGTGGCCTACTTGAACGGGACGCGAGTCGCCGCTGAGAACGAGCCGGGCGTACTGGACTGGCAATCGGAGGCGACCTCCGACCGAATCGACCGGCAGGCCACCGCCTTCCAGCTCTTCGACATTTCCGCTCACAAAGGGGGGCTGCAGCTCGGAAACAATGTGCTGGCGATTCACGCCATGAACGACTCCGCGGCAAGCAACGACATGTTGGTTCTGCCACAGCTGGTATCCAATGCTACCAGTGCCACCGGAACCTCCGCGACTGCGCAACTCTACACCGCTCCCTTCAGGCCCTCGACCTCGGCGCTGCTGCGGGCGCGGGTCCTGGATGGAACTACTTGGAGCGCTTTGGTGGAGGCTCCCCTTATTGTGGGAACTCCCGCCGATGCGAGCAACCTCGTGGTCAGCGAGATCAACCACCATCCGCTCCCTCCGCAGACTCCGGCCGAGGCCCTCGTTGGTCAGGAACGAAAGGGCTACGAGTTTCTCGAATTGATGAACATCAGCAATGGTCCGATCGATCTCTCCCTGCTTTCCTTCTCGGCTGGGATCGATTTCGGTTTTCCGCTCGGGACCACGCTGCTTCCGCAGGGGCGTCTCGTCCTCGCGAAAAACGCCGCCGCCTTCACAGAACGCTACGGCTTTGCGCCGCATGGAGAGTATGCTGGAAATCTGGCCAACGAAGGCGAGACGATTACGATCCTCGGTGGGGATGGGACCACCGTGGTTCAGTCTTTCACTTATGACGACAAGTTTCCGTGGCCCGAGAGCGCCGACGGGGTCGGCTTCAGTCTGGTGCTCATCGCCCCCCGTAGCAACCCGGATCACAACGATCCATTTAGTTGGCGGCCCAGCGTGGTGGTCGGTGGAAATCCCGGTAGCACCGACGCCATCGACTTCGCAGGCGATCCCGTCGCCGATAGCGATAACGATGGACTCAGCGACTTTCTCGAACACGCCCTGGCGGGAACTTCGATCACCACGCCACTCCCGACGCCCGGCATCGGCTCCTTCGATACTGGGATCGGTGGGACGGATCGCTATCTCACTATGACCTTCGAACGCAACCTCGCCGCGGACGACGTCATCTGCCACGTCGAGCAATCCGAGGATCTCGTTACCTGGCTCCGGGGAACTGCAGTCGCGTTTGTGTCACGCCACAACCAAAATGACGGCACCGTCCTGGAAACCTGGCGTTCCACCGCTCCGATCAGCGTTCAGAACACACAATTCCTCCGGCTGAACGTCACGGGTCGCCCAAGCCCCGCCCCGTAAGGATGTTCGGGTTTGGCCATTGGACCGGTAGGCCTAGATCGTTGATTTTCAGGGGCGAAGGGTCCGAACTGCAGCCAAAGTGCAGCAAGATGCGCCGGTTTGCTTGGGGGGAAAGGATCTTGGTGACGATCTCGATGGCTTTCTTGCGGGTGAGATCCTCGGGGTGCACCAGCCTACTCCGGGGCCTTCTGCTTCCACTCGCCGGAGAGCTTCCGGCCCTCGGCGATCTCGGCCGGTGAGGCCTTGGCCTTGAGGGCGGCGAGTTCATCGTCAGCGGCTGATCCGTATCCCGAGTTGACCGCGAGGGTGAGCCACTTGAGGGCTTCCGCGATGTTGCGGGGAATTCCGCTGCCCGCGGCGCAGGCCTGGCCGAAAGCAAACTGAGCCCTGGCGTGGCCCTGCTCGCCGCCTTCGCGGTCGCGATGACGGCCACGGGCCAAGGCGTGACGTTGATCTGGGACTTCGAGGGTCGGGTGGCGGTGGAACTGCCACGGATTGTTCGGTTCATCGAGGTGCACCAGCCGGTTTCCATCCGGCGCAGCCGTGACCATGGAACCCGCCATGGACAGGATACAGGTCAGGGCTGGAAGGGGACAAATCCAGTTCGCAGTTTTCACGGGTTTTGTGGTCGGTGCTGATTGGGCTCAATGGCTCACACGGAGATTTGAGCGGGCAGGACTAACTAGGGCATCACTCCGCCAAATGGCAAGGGAGATGGGAGGAGGAGGCCCCTTGCTGGTAAATATCCACATTCCATCTGACTGATTGTTTCCTGTTTCTCAACGGTGACCCCGACCGCCCTGCTGCCTGGGATCCTTTTTGGGCTGCTGCCGGTTGAACCCTCTCCCGCCGATCACGAAGCCCCGTTTGAACAGCGGGTGTGAATCTGGGAGAGAGGGAAGAGATCCCCTCGGCATCGGGGGCAGCCCCCCGGTCGTCGCATCCTTCTTCCCCACTTGAGGCGAGGGCGTGTTATTCTCTTTCTCGTTCATCCGTTTTCAGTTTCCAGTTCGTGGCAGAGGGACGTGGTTCATCAGGCCGCCCGGACCCCGGAAGTGAGATTGTCAAAGACCCGGTCCCGGAGGGCGCGGGCCCGCTCCAATTCCCCCGTTCCAAGGGAGAAGCGGAGCCGCCTCGAGAACGGACCCTGGTGAATGGTGATCTGGCACCACCACGTTCCATTGTTGTTGGTGAGGTGGTGATTGGGATGGGAGCCCCGTGTCTTGCTGACGAGGTGGACGGCTGGTTTGCTTGCTGTTTGGCTCATGATGCTGGTTCCTTTCCGGTGGAGAAGCACCCGGAGCCACGGCCGAGCTGAACGAACGCCCCCGAGCGGGGCAGGGAGACCTTCGTTCAGCCCTTTCGGGCCGCGCATCGTGCCAGCTGGCACAGGCACCTTGTCGTCTCCGCGACAGGTTGCCGGGTTCCTTCACCTCTCGGCTGGCAGAACCACTCTGAATGCTGCCGGAAGCATAGCACAAACCGGCCTTAAGAGCAAGTTTGGAGCGCAACGAAAAGTGACATAGGACCGGTCCTGCCCATCCATTTTCAGCCTTTCTCCCGGAGATCGAATCGTGTATTAATGAAAGCGATTCCCGCAAGGGATAGAAAAGGCAGCGGCTTTACGTTCCTTCTGACATGATCCGTATCTCCGACCCCTCCCTGAACCGGACCTGCGCGGGCTATTCCCGGCGGGACTTCCTGCAGGTCGGTTCCCTCGGCCTGGCCGGACTGGGGCTTCCGGGTCTCCTCGCCACCAAGGCCGCCGCGGCCGGGACCCCCGGGGTGCTCCGGGGCAAATCGGTGGTCCTGCTCTTCCTCCACGGGGGGGCACCCCATATTGAATTCTTCGATCCGAAGATGACCGCTCCGCGGGAGGTGCGCAGCATCACCGGGGAGATCAAGACCAAGCTCCCCGGGATCACCTTCGGCTCAACCTTTCCCAAACTGGCCGCGATGGCGGACAAGTTCTCCGTGGTCCGCTCCTACGGGTCCAACAACGGCCAGCACACCTACGGATCGGTCGCCACCGCCGGCAACCCCCTTGAGGCCTCGATGGGAGCGATCTACTCCAAGGTGGCAGGCCCCCTCGGACCGGCCTCGATTCCCAACAACACCCTCATTCTTCCCGAAGCCGTCGATCCTACCCTGAAGCTCGAGAGCAATTTCGAGACCAAGGCCCTTCCCACCGTGGCCGCTCCCGGAAAACTCGGGGCTCCGAATGGCGCCTTCAATCCCTCGGGTGGGGGCCCCCTGCGCGACGACATGCAACTAACCCTCGACCCGGACCGCTTCACCGATCGCCGGACGCTCCTCTCCAAGCTCGACAGCCTGCGCCGCCAGGCCGACGAATCAGGGGTGATCGAGGGAGCCGACCGGGTCCAGCAACAGGCCTTCGACGTCCTCACCGCCGGCATCGACAAGGCCTTTGACCTGTCCGGGGAGGATCCCCGCACGGTGGCCCGCTACGACACCCGTCCCCTTTTCGACCAGAAGAAGCTCCAGCGCTGGCACGACATGCGCCGGGCCAGTAATCTTCTCGGCCTGCAGATGCTCATGGCCCGCCGTCTCGTGGAGCAGGGCGCGGGATTTGTCACGGTTTCCGACTGCGGGTGGGACTACCACGCCAACAACAACAGCCCCAAGAACATGGAGGGGCTCTACCCCATGGGCGGCCAGGTCGATCACGCGGTGAGCGCCTTCATTGAGGATCTCGCTCAGCGGGGCCTGAGCGATGATGTCCTCCTCGTGGTCACCAGCGAGATGGGAAGAACCCCGAAACTCAGCAAAAATGGCGGGCGCGACCACTATGGGAAGCTCACCAGCCTCCTCCTCGCCGGCGGAGGACTCCACATGGGACAGGTCATCGGAGAGTCGGAC
The DNA here is from genome assembly GCA_014240355.1 of Roseibacillus sp. Taxonomy (GTDB): domain Bacteria; phylum Verrucomicrobiota; class Verrucomicrobiia; order Verrucomicrobiales; family Akkermansiaceae; genus Roseibacillus_B. The sequence continues at coordinate 7,451 of JAAZXD010000060.1, forward strand.
AACATCGCCGCGGAACCAGCTACCGAAGGGTTTGGCCCCCGGAACCTGATGGGAACGATCATGCGGACGCTCTTTGACATGGGAAAACTCCGCGAGGCGGACAAACTCCCCGAACAGCTCACTAAGTATATCTCCGAGGCTCTTCCAATCAGAGGGCTCGGGGTCTGAGGAACCGACCGGTGAGACTCGCCGAAGCTCGGTCCACCTGGGATACCGGTCCCATCCCACTGAGGTCCTCCCATCGGGCGGGAAGATCCCGTTTGCCCAATGGCGCGGAGGGCCTATCATCGGGGTCTCATATGAGCCGTGTTCCCATTGCCCTGTCCGCCATGGTTTGCACCGCCCTCGGCGGGATCGCAATCGCCGAGGAAGCCCCTTCCCCTCCCCGGATGATCGACCTTGAGAAGGGCCGCAAGTTCTGGTCCTTTCAGTCCCTCAGGACCATCAAACCACCCGACGTGAAGAACGAGTCCTGGGTGCGCACCCACCTTGACCGCTTCATTCTCGCCCCTCTCGAGAAACAGAACCTGTCCCCGAACCCGGAAGCCTCCCGGCGTAAGCTCTTCCGACGGGCCATGTTTGGTCTCTGGGGACTCCCCCCGGAACCGGCCGCCATTGAGGCCTACCTCGGCAATGAATCTCCGGAGGCCTATGAGAAGCTCATCGACAGGCTCCTCGCCAGCCCCCACTACGGAGAGCGGTGGGCCCGCCACTGGCTGGACCTCGCCCGCTTCGCCGAGAGCAATGGCTACGCCTTCGACAAGGACCGTGGCGATGCCTATCACTATCGTGACTTCGTCATCAAGGCGCTGAACGAAGACATGCCCTACGATCGCTTCGTCCAACTGCAGATCGCGGGCGACCAGATAGAACCGGAAAACTATATGGCCCAGGCCGCCACCGGGTTCCTGGCGGCTGGCCCCTTCACCTCCCAGCAGACACAGAAGGAGCGGGAACGCAGTCGCTACGAGCAACTGGACGATATTGTCCATACCATGGGAACCTCCATGCTCGGCCTGACGATCGGATGCGCCCGCTGCCACGACCACAAATACGACCCCGTTCCAATCAGGGATTACTACCGCCTTGTCTCCTGCTTCGCGGAAACCGGCTTCCAGAACCATGCTCACGATCCTGATCCGGCTAAGACGAAAGCCGACAAGGAACGCTTTGAGGCTACCCACAAACCCCTCGTCGAAACCCGGGCCCGTTTTGAGCAGGATGTGCTCCCAACCCGCCTGACCGAGTGGGTCGCCAAGCGGGAGAAACCGGCTTCCCTCGAGAACCTCAGCCCTTGGCATCATATCGGTCCCTTCGGGGCTGCGGACTTCAAGAAGGCCTACAACGAGGCTTTCCCCCCGGAGAAGGAAATCGACCTCGCCAAGGCCTACGGTGACAGGAAGTGGCTCGCCAGGCCGGAATGGAAGGACGGGGTAATCCACAACACCCTCCAGGGAGACAACAGCGCGAACTATCTCTTCCGCACCATCGAGGTCCCCAAGGCGCGCCCTCTCCCCATCTCCCTGGGCCGGGACGATGCCATCAAGGTCTGGCTCAACGGCCAGTCCGTGCTGGCCAAGGAAGTCCAGGGCGGAGTGGCCAAGGACCAGGACCGGATCACCCTGCAGCTCAAGGCCGGCACCAACAAGTTGCTGATCAAAATCGTCAATGGTGGAGGCGGTTCCGGCTTCTACTTCAGCACCAATCCGGAGGTCCCCAAGAACATCGAGGACATCCTCGCCCTGTCCCCGGACAAGCGCAACGAGAAGCAGAAACAGGAACTCCTCAAGTGGTTCGCCCCGCGGGACCCGGACTGGGGCAAACTGAACCTCGCCGTCGAGGAGCACACCAAGAAAACTCCCAAGCCGGCCCTGGTGAACATCTATGCAGCCCGCACGGGAGGAGCGACCTACAACTTCGGGGGTGACACCCGCAAGGTCTACTTCCTCGAGCGCGGAAACTCCAATGCCAAACAGGAGCTCGCCACCCCGGCCTTTCTTCGCGTCCTGCAGGCAGAGGGGGCGGACGAGGCTCACTGGCTCACCACCACGGAGAATCGTCCTCCCCGCGTCGCTCTGGCCCACTGGATCACCGACGAACAGCGGGGAGCCGGTCACCTCCTTGCGCGCGTAATCGTGAACCGCCTCTGGCAGCACCACATGGGACGCGGCATCGTGAACACGCCCAGCGACTTTGGGACCCAGGGTGCAGCTCCCACCCATCCCGGACTGCTGGACCACCTCGCCGCGGAACTCATCCGCCACCGCTGGCAACTCAAGCCCATCCACAAGATGATCATGATGAGTTCCGTCTATCGCCAGCAGGGAGGCTCCAACGAACTCGCCCGCAAGGTCGATCCGGAGAACAGGCTCTGGTGGCGGCGGGGAGCCACCCGCCTGGAGGCGGAAGTGATCCGAGACTCGCTCCTTGCCGTCAGCGGAACCCTCGACAAACGCATGTTCGACAAGGGCACTGTGGACCAGCGCCATGCCCGGCGCAGCATCTATCTTACCGTGAAGCGCAGTAACCTGATTCCCATCCTGCAACTCTTTGATGCCCCGGACGCCATGCAGAGCATCGGCAAACGAATCTCCACCACGGTTCCACCCCAGGCCCTGGCCATGATGAACTCTCCCTATGTCCGGGAAATGGCCGAGAAATTTGCCCAGCGCATTCATTCCGACGACAAGGTCCCTGTCGACGAGGTGGTCCGGAGAGCCTACACTCATGCCCTGGCCCGCCCCCCGGCTCCCGGCGAACAGCAGCAGATGGTTGCCTTCATCCAGGGACAGGCCGCATCCTACGGCAGCGATGCGCAGGCCATGAAACTGGCGATCGCAGACTTCTGCCAGACCGTGATCTGCCTGAACGAATTCATCTTTGTAGACTGATATGAGCGACTCCCTTTTCTATAATTCCCGCCGCGACTTCCTCCAGAAGGCAGGACTGGGCTGCGGTTCCCTGGCCCTGACCAAACTCCTCAGCGAGGAAGGCCTGCTGGGACAAACAGCCTCCCAGACCGGTGCCTCCATGCCGATCCCCGGACCGCACTTCAAGCCGAAGACAAAGTCGGTGATCTGGCTTTTCATGCCCGGCAGCCCATCCCAGGTCGACACCTTCGACTACAAGCCGGAGCTCCAGAAACGGAACGGGGAAAAACTGGAAGGCGCCGATCCCAAGACCGGATTTTTCACTACCAACGGAAAGATCCTCGCCTCTCCGTTCGAGTGGCAGCAGCACGGCGAGTCCGGAACCTGGGTTTCTGAAATTTTCCCGAGCATGGCGAAGCATGTGGACGACATGGCCTTCCTCTATTCCTGCTTCTCGCAATCCAACAATCACACCCCGGCCATGCTGGAGATGAACTCCGGGATGTTCCTGCAGGGACGGCCCGCCATGGGTTCCTGGGTGACCTACGGCCTCGGCAGCGAAAACCAGAACCTTCCCGGGTTCGTCGTCCTGCACGGTGCCATGCCCCGCGGAGGCAAACCAATCTGGGCACCCGGCTTCCTTCCAAAGAAGTTCCAACCCACCGCAATCAACGGGACCAACCCCATCGGCAATCTGACACGACGCAAGAACATGGGCGACCAGCACCAACGGGCCCAGCTCGATATCCTGAGAGCGATGAATCGTGCCCATGGGGAGCCCCGTTCCCTCGAACGGGATCTCGCCGCCCGGATTGAATCCTTCGAACTCGCCTACCGGATGCAGACGGCTGCTCCGGAAGCCATGGACGTGGACAAGGAGTCGAAAGCCACTCAGCAGGCCTACGGACTGGACCAGAAGGAGACCCAGCTCGTGGGCCGTCAGTGCATCATGGCCCGAAGGCTCATTGAAAGAGGGGTTCGCTTCGTGCAGCTCTACGCCGGGACCAATGGCGGCGGTGGTGGCGTGGCCGACGTCCCGTGGGACGGCCACAATGACATCGGTGCCAACCATCGGATCGCAGCCAAGAGCGTTGATCAGCCCATCGGCGCCCTTCTCTCGGACCTCAAGTCACGGGGAATGCTCGAGGATACCCTCGTGGTCTGGGGAGGTGAATTCGGCCGCACCTCGGACGCCCAGAGCGGCAAGGGACGAGACCATAATCCCAACGCCTTCACCATGTGGATGGCTGGAGGGGGCATCAAGGGGGGTGCCCACTACGGTGCGAGTGACGAATTTGGATACAAGGCGGTGGAAAACCGGGTCAGTGTCAACGACCTGCACGCCACTATCCTCCATCTCCTCGGCATCGATCACGAACGTCTCACCTATTTCTTCAACGGTCGTGATTTTCGTCTTACCGACGTGGCAGGAAAAGTGATCAACGAGATCCTGGCCTGAAAATTCCCGGCTGGAAAAGCGAACACCAGGACCTCATGAGCCTCTGCCCTCCATAGAAGGTGACGGGACTCGTGAGCGCTTCCTCTTCGGCCGATTGACTTTTTGCCTGTACTCCGGGACAGGCAGACCATCATCCGGCTGGTTCCAGAGCCGGTAGGGATCATCGAGCCGGCGCATCTCGTCCAGGAGAAGTTTTTCCATCTCCG
>JAAZXD010000610.1 GCA_014240355.1 Roseibacillus sp.
GAATTACGAAGGCACACCACCGGATCAGCCTGTTCGGGACCCTCAGGATTCGCACTAGCGCATCAACTTTCGATCGAGACTCCGGTAATGGATCGCCTCCATCAGGGGAGCTACTTGAAATCCATGAGGAGCACTTCGCCGTGCAGGTCAATGCGATCCAGGAGCAGCCCGGAAATCTTCTGCCGGCAATCTCCCATCTGGCGCGACGAGCGGGAACAATCCCGAAGCGGACCGGCCAAGCAGCCAGAAGGGCACGGCTTTAAAATGGGCACGCAAAGCGTGAATCCTAAGTGCCCCCATGAACAACCAGTTGCGCTCGGATTGCGCTCCCCGCACAGGGAGCCTACTCCGGTCGCCACTCCTCCGGCCTACTACCCACCAGACGGAGCTCGTCCTCACCGATCACGATACGCCGCTTCCGGTACAAGGCTCCGGTGGCCTGCTTGAAAGCTTTCTTGCTGACTCCCAGCGCCGCGTAGATCTCCTCCGCCGGACTCTTGTCACAAAGCTCCCACTGCCCTCCTCCGCGCTCCAACTCGGCCAGGATTCGTTCTTCCAGCGCCTCGACGTTTGCGCGACCCGGGGCAGCGAGCACGAGGTCTATCTTCCCATCATCGCGCACCCTCTTCACGTAGCCCACCGTTCGTTCTCCCGCCCGCAGGCGCCGGAACACCTGGTTTGCAAAAAGGAGCCCTTCGTGTCTTCCATTCACGATCGCCTTGTAACCCAGGTCCGTTTTCCCGAAGAGCATCAACTCGACCTCTTCCCCTTCCCGGTAGTCCACTTGCTCGTGGCTCAGGTAGCGCCCGATCTTTCGACTTGCAATGATCCGCCCGCTCTTCTCGTCCACCGTGATCCGCACTACGTAGGATCGCCCCAGTTCGATGCGCTCCTTCTGCTCGCCGAAAGGCAGCAGCAGATCCTTGGGGAGCCCCCAGTCGAGAAACACACCTACCTCCGTTATGGCCGTCGCCTCGAGGTAGGCAAACTCTCCAGGCATGGCCTTCGGATGCTTCATCGTCGCCACCGGACGGTCCTCGGAATCGCAGTAGAGAAACACCTCGACTGTTCCACCAAGCTCCCACCTCTTCGGCATCTCCCGTTTCGGCAGCAGGATCTCCCCCAATTCCTCCCCACCATCGAGAATCAGACCCGGCGGTTTCTCGCGGACAATCGTCAACTCCGCCCGGTCACCCAGATTTGTCATGCCCGAACCTTGGGTGGATCCGCACGCGCTTACAAAACATTCCTCTCTGCTATACGGCTGTGATCGAATTTCGGGATTCCACGAATACATCCGTCAATTCAGACTTTGTGCCTCCCCTGCCAAGGTGAACGATCATGAACTCCATGACGACGACGGCAATATTCGACCCCGGCAGGATTGAGATC
>JAAZXD010000611.1 GCA_014240355.1 Roseibacillus sp.
AGGCCGATCTGCGGCTCGACACTCGCGAGGGCGCCTTGGTTTACATCGACGGCACCTCGGCGGTCGTCCCCGGCAAGCCAAGCGAGAGCGAACTGGTCCGGCGCGTCACGACGGACGATGAGGACGACCTCATGCCGCCGCCCGACTCGGGAAAGAAACTCGATGCCACCCAAAAAGCGTTGCTCCAGCGCTGGATCGCCGAGGGCGCGGAGTACGAATTGCACTGGTCTTACAAGCCGGTCACCCGTCCCATGCCACCCCGCGTCAAAAACGGCTCGTTCGTCCTCAACGACATCGACCGGTTCGTGCTGGCGACGTTGCGGACAAAGGGCCACGAGCCTGCGCGGGAGGCCGACCGCCGTACGCTGATCCGCCGCCTGTCGTTCGACCTCACCGGGCTGCCGCCGACTTGGGAACAGGTGCGGGCGTTCATTGCCGACTCGTCGCCGCGCGCCGTTGGCAAACTGGTCGATCGGCTGTTGGCCAGTCCGCATTACGGCGAGCGCATGGCGATTTACTGGCTCGACCTCGTGCGCTACGCCGACACGATGGGCTACCACTCCGACAACGAACAAACCAAGCCGCTCTACCGCGAGTACGTCATCGACGCCTTCAACGACAACCTGCCGTTCGACCAGTTCACGCGCGAGCAACTCGCCGGCGACCAGTTGCCCGGCTCGACGCGGCGGCAACTCATCGCCTCCGGCTACAACCGGCTGAACATGACCACGCGCGAAGGCGGTTCGCAGCCCAAGGAATACATCGCAATTTATCTCGGCGACCGCGTGCGCAATGTCTCGGGAGTCTGGATGGCTACCACGCTTGGCTGCACCGAGTGCCATGATCACAAGTTCGACGCGATCAGCCAGGCGGACTATTACGCCCTGTTCGGCATTCTGGGCTCGGGGCGACCGGCCATGCTGGACGTCAATACGGCCGAGAGACAGGATCTCCACAAGGGGAGCCTTATAGAGATCAAGGAGGCGATTCGAACGGCTCTGGGGGAGGCCTGGAGTTCGCTAGAAGGCGAGTGGAAGCTGTCACCTGATGGTTTGCCAGAGCAGGCCAAGAGCCCGGACCATCCTCTGCACCTACTCTGGGATGTCGACCAGCGGATGGATGAGGGGCAGAACTTCAGCGCGGCCTGGGATGAGGTCAGCAAAGTGGAGCAAGGTGCCGAGGGGCCGATGGAGTACGAGCGGCGTTGGGATCTGACCCGCGCCGCGGGGATGAGTGAGTGGTTTCCATCGGGGAACGGGATCGATGGCGGGGTCTCTCCCGCGGGCGAGTTCGCCGTCGCGCCCGAGGGTGAGCAAGCGCTGAGCGGGATCTACCCCGCAGGCGTCTACACACACTTGCTGTCCAGTCGGCATCGCGGGATCC
>JAAZXD010000612.1 GCA_014240355.1 Roseibacillus sp.
GCTCTCGGTGAACACCTGGCGCAGCGAAGTGGTCGCTGCGGTCCTCGGACTGGGAGCGGAACTGATCAATGACATGGGCGGATTGCCGGATGGGAGCAATGCACGCCTGGTTGCGGAACATGGGGCCGCCCTGCTGCTGATGCACACCGCGGGTCTCCCCAAGGTGGAGCAGACCGGCCATTACTGGGATGACGTTATGGTGGAACTGGAGCGATTCTTCGAGGACAAACTGGCCGTTGCCCAGTTGGAGGGGCTCTCTCCGGATCAGCTGGTGATTGATCCCGGGATCGACTTTGCCAAGCAGCGGGAAGACAACCTGCGTCTCATGCGGGAGCTGGATCGGTTGCAGAAATTCGAACGCCCGGTGCTCCTTACGATCTCTCGCAAAACGGTTATTGGCGAGGTGTTGGAGATCGAGGATCCGGTCGCCCGCGATGCCGGGACGATCGGGCTTCTGGCCACGGGGATGGCACGGGGAGCTCAGATTTTTCGGATACACAACGTGGATGCTGCGTGGCAGGCGGTGAAGGTTCTCGCGGCCGTAGAGACAGGAGGATAAAATTCTGCCCCGATCGAGCCTTCCAGGAGGTCGTAGAGGTCCGCCGTAATTAGATCGCTCTGTTGGCACCTCCGCGGCAGGGTGGGTTCACTATGACAGCTCAAGAATTTCTGCTGGTCCTTCTTGTGTGGCTCGTAATCGTGGTCCCGCTTCTGGTGGGTGCGATCCTACTGGTGCGGGCTGCCAAGAATAGGTCGACGATCACGACTCTGATAGGGACGTGCTTCCTGACTCTTTCCCCGCTGATCGGAGCGCTGGCTCTCGGCTTTCGTTCCTTCGATGCTCTCCCCTACCTCTTTGCAGCATTGGGACTGGCAGGGGTGGGGGTCTTGGCCTTCTGCGCCGGGTTCCTGGGCGTGTGTGCAAAGTATGGGGCCGCGGCAAGACGTGCCCGTGAGCTGGAGACCCTGCTGGTGCAATTACAGCAGCGAATGTCGTTCGGCGGGTAGCAGGATCGTGATTGGTCTGGCCTGAGGGAGAGAGCTGCGGCACCATCCCGGCAGGATGATGGAGGTGCTGGCGACGGCCAAGCTGGCGGAGACAGGGGCACAACTCACCCTGCTGGGCGGGTGGGCTCTGGTGTTTGGTGCCCTCCGCATGTGGAGCGCCCGGCGAACGGGCCTGCGCCTCTTCCTGATGATCAGCTTGGTCGCTTTCGCCCTCGGGCTTACCGCGCAGAGTCTTGTGCGCCTCCATGCAGTGGAGTTGAATTATTACCCAGGGTGGAAGGCGGACATGGATCAGATCCTGGGGGAGGATCAC
>JAAZXD010000613.1 GCA_014240355.1 Roseibacillus sp.
GCAACCCGCTCTCGAGGGCGAAGGGCAACGCGTTGGATTTCGAGGCGCTCTTGAAGCTCGGGGAGAAACACGCGGTGCGGTTTCTCAAGATCATGACCTGCAACAACGTTGGCGCGCCGCTGGGCATGGGCTTGTGGGAGGGGGTGCCGCTTCGCCACGTCATCTGGGCCACCAAACCGACGGCGAACATCCGGCGCGTGTTTTACCATGGCCATCACAACAACGACCCCAAGCAGATGTTCCGGAGCTCACTGCCGGTCGGCCGGGTGCTTGAGGATCCGCCGGGCGACAACCCGGTGATCCTCTGCTACAAGCTCAATGGCCAATGGCTCACAGGCAAACGGGGTGGCCCGGTGCGGATGCTGGTGCCCGATGCCTACGGCTTCAAGTCGGTCAAGTGGCTCAAGAGCGTTCTGCTCACCAACAATTACCAAGCTAACGACACCTATGCCGGCGGCAACAACGACATCGACAGCTGGATGAAAACCATGAGCCGGTTTCACTACAAACCGGAAAAGGTCAAGGCCGGGGAGCCGATCCCGGTCACCGGCTGGGCACAGGTCGGCGTGGGCGGTTTGAGCAAGGTGCAGATCTGGATCAACCCGAAAGACAACGAGTGGCCCGAGGACGATCCGTACTTCACCAGGGCACCGTGGCGGGACGCGACGATTCTGCCGCCTCCCACCCGTTGGGGCGGCGATCTGCCCGGCGGCAGGCTGCCGGACAACGTGCGGTTCTTTGAAGGGAACGGCCAACCGAAACATTGGCCCATGCGCTACACCCTTGCACACTGGGCCACGTTGCTGAAGGGGATCGCCCCCGGCAAATACGATGTGCGCTGCCGGACCATTGACCTCAACGGAATCGCCCAGCCGATGCCGCGCCCGTTCCGCAAGTCCGGCCGGAACACCATCCAGAGGTTCTCGCTCACGGTTGAGGGTTGATTTTTTCCAGCTTGCTTCACTTGAGGCTTGCCCGGGATGTCGCTGGGTTAGAGTATTCGTGCCGTCTTTTTTTGTGAGTCCGTTCATTCCGTTGAATTTCCGCCGCCTGGCCGAGGCGACCGTTTTGGTCGGCGCGTTGGCTGTCGACTTGGCCAATACCGAGGCGGTGGGGATCGATTTCAATCGGGACATCCGGCCGGTACTTTCTGAGAACTGTTTCCAATGCCACGGACCGGACGCGGCCAAGCGCAAGGCCGGTCTGCGTCTTGACACGCGCGAGGGCGCGACCGAGGCGCGCGACGGCGTGCGGGCAATCGATCCGGCGGACTTGCCCAAGAGCGAGCTGCTGGCGCGCA
>JAAZXD010000614.1 GCA_014240355.1 Roseibacillus sp.
GCGACCCGGGCAGCCCTATGCGCGGATCCACTGGCGACAGGATGACCCGGGCACCATGGATGCCGGCGACGTCTACGGGGGCGGCGCTCCCACCGGCATCACCTTCTACGAGAACGGCGCCCTCGCCGAAAAATGGAACGGCACCCTGCTGAGCTGCGACACCGGTCTCAACACCATCCTCGGCTACCATCCAAAACCGAAGGCCGGGACCTTTGAACTCAGGCGCTTCGAATTCCTCACCAGCAACCCGGAAAAGAAATACGACGGATCCGACTTCGTGGGAGGAGGTCCGAAGAACAAGACTATCGACAAGGTGGCTCCCAGCTTTTTCCGGCCCAGCGACGTGACGGTGGGACCGGACGGCGCGATCTACTTCTGTGATTGGTTTGACCCGCGAGTCGGAGGCTCCGGTCACATGGACGGTTCCTTCTCAGGCACCATTTACCGGATCGCTCCCCCCGCCTTCACCCCGGTCGTCCCAGGGATCGACCTCACCACCACCGCCGGACAGATCACCGCCCTGCGCAGCCCGGCGGTGAATGTCCGCCATCTCGGCTTCCGCGCCCTCCGGGACGCCGGAGCCCGGGCCTTCCCTGCGGTGGCGGAGTTGCTCAAGGACAAGAACAAGTGGATCGCCGCCCGGGCCGTTTGGCTCCTCCCCTACCTCGGAGAAGAGGGGCTGGGAACCTGCCTCTCTCTGTTGAAGGATCAGCGCTCCCCACAGCGCGTTCTCGCCTATCGCGCCCTGCGCCGGGCTGGCCACAACATGGTGCCCCACGCCCGCCACTTGGCGGCCGATCCCTCCCCGCAGGTGCGCCGCGAGATCGCCCTTTCCCTGCGCGACCTCCCCGCTGCCAAAACGGCTGACATCTTCGTGGAACTCGCCCGGCGCTGCGATACCACCGACAAGAATTCGGTGGAAGCCATCGGACTCGGGGCCGCCAACCAGGAAAGTGTGATCTGGAGTGCGATCAGGGAGGGCCTCAAGCCAGGGACTGCCGGGGAGTGGCCCGAGAGCTTTGCGCGGTTGACCTGGCGCCTGTGGGGGGCCGCCTCCCTCGACGATCTCAAGGCCCGGGCCCTCGACCTCTCGCTCACCCTCGATCAGCGGAAATTCGCAGTCGAGTCCATCGCCTTCATCGACGACGCCCGGGCCGCCCGCGTGATGCTCGGGCTCGCCTCCGAGGGGTCCCCAGTCAAGGGAGAGGCCACCGCCTGGCTCCTGCGGAATGCGGCCGGGGAGTGGGCCAGGTA
>JAAZXD010000615.1 GCA_014240355.1 Roseibacillus sp.
GGGAATCCACCACCGAGGAGAAGAACACCACCCGTTACAATCCCGAGAACGGATCACTGCTCACGGAGGCACGGGAGTTCAATCTCATGTTCAAGACCCAGATGGGTGCCTCTTCGAGCGAGGAAGACCCCAACGCCGTGGCATACCTGCGCCCCGAAACCGCACAATCAATCTTCACCCAGTTCAAGAACGTCCTGGATACCTCCCGCCAGAAAGTGCCCTTCGGTATCGCTCAGATCGGCAAGGCCTTCCGCAATGAAATCAATCCGCGCAATTTCACATTCCGCTCCCGGGAGTTTGAGCAGATGGAGATCGAATACTTCTGTCGTCCGGAGGACGGCCTGCGACTGACCGACGAATGGCTGGAGAACCGCCTGACCTTCTACAACGATATCGGCCTGCCCCGTGAGAAGCTGCATGTGCTCGATGTCCCCGATGGAGAGCGCGCGCACTACTCGAAGAAAACCTACGACATCGAGTTCGATTTCCCCTTTGGCTGCCAGGAACTGGAGGGTGTGGCCTACCGGACGGATTACGACCTTTCCAAGCACCAGGAGCACTCCGGCAGGCCCATCGAGTACTTCGACGAAGCCACCAAGGAAAAGTTCATCCCCCACGTGGTGGAACCCTCGGCCGGCTGCGATCGCACCGTGCTGGCGCTGCTGTGTGAGGCTTTCGAGGAAGAAGAGGTGACCGACTCCAAGGGCAAGGCCGAGGTTCGTACCGTGATGCGGCTCCATCCGAGGATGGCACCCATCAAGGCGGCCATCTTCCCGTTGCTCAAGAAGAACGAGGAACAGGTGCGAATCGGCAGGGAGATCCAGCGCAGCCTCGAGCGCTTCATGAATGTCTTCTACGATCAAACCGGTGCGGTGGGCAGGCGCTACCGCCGACAGGACGAAGTGGGAACTCCCTTCTGCATTACCGTGGACTTTGAAACCCTGGGCGAGGAGAATCCCGAACTGAAGGACACGGTCACTCTCCGTCATCGTGACTCCATGAAGCAGGAGCGGATCGCCATCAGCGACCTTCTCCCGCGACTTCTCGACGAGATCCAGTAACCCCCCGCGGGGCAGATGGATGCCCAGTAGCGCGTGGCTTCCACCTTTTCCAGGGAAACAACGAGTCGGCACCCGTATCCTCCCGTTAGACTGTTCCCGTGAAGATCCTCGTGCTTGCCATCGGAAAACCAAAGCTGTCCTATGCCGCGGAGGGGGTGCAGGAATACTGCAG
>JAAZXD010000616.1 GCA_014240355.1 Roseibacillus sp.
CGTCACCCTCTGCGAGCTTGAGTAGAGAGTAGAACTGCGCTCGTCCACCACCCGCTGCCCAACGCTGGAGTTCATCACGGTAGGGATGCGTACCTCCATGTTGGCCAGGTTGACGTCCACGGCGGGGGGCAGCCCCAAAGTGTTGATGGGAAGAGGGGGGGATGTGCTGAAGGATTCCAGCTCGCTCACAGTCATATCCACGAAGACGCGGGACGAGTAGAAGTTCCCGTTGGCAAGGCCTCCATGGTGACCGTCCAAAATCACACGTGCTTCGAACGGCAAGTTGGGTGGGATGCCCGTGAGCACGCGCAAGGTGGATGGGGTTACGCTGGCTGCGTCCAGTAAATCGTCGAACTGAAGCAGCAAGCTGCCGTTGCGCGGCAACATGGAGTAGCCCCCGGCCCCGCCCGCCGCCTGGGGTTGAATGGGGATGACGTCACCCTCTGCGAGCTTGAGTAGAGAGTAGAACTGCGCTCGTCCACCACCCGCGACGTTGTCGGTCACGTCGCGCAGAATGATCAGGGACTGCTGGGAGGTGACGGCGTTCGTCTCCAGGCTGTAGTTCTGGCCGTCGCTTACGAGGAACGGACCGATCATGAACTCGCCCGCCATGGGCACGCGGGTGCCGGTGGCATCCAGACCGAATATTTCCACCAGGCGTCCATGAGCTACGCGGGTCAGGTGCAGTTCAGACCCATTGCCGGCCATGTTGGGGTCGGAAATGAAGAACCCGCCCCCGGGCAATTCCACTACTGTGCCCGGAGAGTGACTTGCCTGCTGGGAACCGCTGCTGGGGCCGGTCCCGCAAGCGGCGATGAAAACGAGCCCCAAGCAAGCAAAGGAAGCGCGGACCATCCGCAGTGGGGGATCTTGGAGGAACATAAAGGTCAGAGCACCTAGTCGCCCTACCTTACCAAACCGATCGCCCCGTCCTATCTCGGGCCCGTTCCGGGCTCCTTCTGGCCCTCGAACTGGAGGTGATACAGACGTGCGTACTGTTTGCCCGCCTGGAGCAAATCTCCATGGGTTCCGCGTTCCACGATGCGCCCGCGCTCCATGACCAAAATCTCGTCCGCTTCCCGAATGGTGGAGAGGCGGTGGGCCACCACCAGGGCGCTGCGCCCAGAGAGGAGCGAGCGGGTAGCCTGCTCGATGCGCCTCTCGGTCGCCGAGTCCACACTTGCCGTGGCCTCGTCCAGGATGATGATGTCGGGTCGTCCCGCGAGT
>JAAZXD010000617.1 GCA_014240355.1 Roseibacillus sp.
GGAGGCCAAGCGGCAGAAGGTCATCGACAATCACAGGAAGTGGGTGGAAGCGGCCAGGTTCCTGGGATGCCATTCCATCCGCGTGAACGCCCACGGTGTGGGCAAGTCCGACGAGGAAAAGGCCGCCAACACCACCAAGGGGCTACGGGGGCTCTCCGAGTTCGGCAAGGAGCACGGAATCAATGTCATTGTGGAAAACCACGGGGGACTCTCCTCCAATGGAAAGTGGCTCTCCCGGGTGCTCAAGGACGTGGGCCTGCCCAACTGCGGTTCACTGCCGGATTTCGGGAACTTCGGGAACTACGACCGCTACCTCGGGATCAAGGAGCTCATGCCCTTCGCCAAGGGGGTGAGCGCCAAGAGCCACGACTTCGACGCCCAGGGAAACGAGAGCAGGACCGACTACGTGAAAGCTCTCAAGCTCGTCCTCGACGCGGGCTACCGCGGTTTCGTCGGCATTGAGTACGAAGGCCGCAAGCTCGACGAGGAGGCTGGCATCCTGGCCACCAAGAAACTCCTCCTCAAAGCGCGCGACCAGCTCGCCGGGCACTACAGGTAAGCAGACGGGATAGACGTTCCCCAGGCCACGCATTCCTTCCTGGCCAGCATCTCCTCCCGAATCTGAACAGGAATCCGCATTCTTTCCTGCAAATCCACGAAACTTTTCCTCATGGGAGGTGTTGAATCCCATGTAGAGCCCTGCCATGAGCGCCCCTGAACAAGAAAACAACTGGGAAAACGATCCCGTCTGGGACCTCCTCGACGAGGCCAAGGCACCCGGGGCCGGGCCCCTCTTCGTGCGAAATGTCATGCGGGAAGTGCGCCTCTCAGACGAAGTCCGCCCCCCTTGGTGGAGGCAGATCCTCACCCCCAGACCCATTCTCGCCAGCTCCCTCGCCGCCTTGACGGTCGCCATTATTATCTGGGTCGATCCGGAAGAAGCCGGCCAGATCACCGCGGAAGATCCCAGGCTCGAAGAGGCAACGGAACCGCAGGCCCTGCAACTGAACGCTCTTCTCGAAGAGGAGATGCTGTCTCAGGCCGCCGAGGATCCTACTGCCTTCAGCGACGAGGCGCTGGTGGCATTGCTTTACCATTAGGGTCCTGCCAAGGCACCCGGGGCCGGGCCCCTCTTCGTGCGAAATGTCATGCGGGAAGTGC
>JAAZXD010000618.1 GCA_014240355.1 Roseibacillus sp.
CGATTGGCCACGAGGTTGCGTCACAACACGCCTCCGGTGCCGGTGGCCGCGACTATCACATCAGTGTGTCGGTTTCGGCGATTCCGGAGCCCACCGTTTTCCCCTTGCTTGCCCTCTCCGGGCTGGGCCTGCTCCTTCGCCGCCGCCGCTCATAGTAGAGCGCACACGGAGAGAACAGCTACTCTTTCAAAAGCGCACCTTCCAGGTGCGCTTTTTTTTCAAGACTAGTAGGCCTCCTTCGCGTCCTGTTCTGCCCCACCTGCCTCCGGCTAAAACATCTGGAAATAAACCCTCTTCTTTGCTCGATTCAATCCTTTTTCCCTTCATCAAAGTCATGCGCATGAAACCAATCCTCACCTCTCTTTCCATCCTGGCCGGCGGTGCAACCATCGCGGGCGCAGCCACCATCATCGGCGATGGCGCGGCCCGTCCATTCACAGGAGGAACCCCGGACCAGTGGTCCGGAGTCAGCGTGCTCGAGACCGCGATCATCGACGCTAACACCGTTTCCGGCGTGGGGGATCTTGTCGAAATCACGGAGGTGTCGATGTTCGCCGGGGATGATCGCGCGGGCGGAACTCACCACTTTCAAGCCCTCCTCATCGACTCCTCGAACCAGATCGCCTGGATCGGTCCTGAACTCACCCCGACGCAGGCTGGCCACAATACCTTCCAGATCATCGGAGCGGAGCTGGTTGACGTCAGCGCCGAAACCTATCGCCTCGGCGTCTGGCAGTGGAATGAGGGGCAGGATGACAACGCTGGTTCAACCGTCGCCTTCGCCGCAGGTGGCGGTGGCGGGATGTTCCAGCAGAATCTCAATGGAACGCTTGGTGCCGGTGCCATTTCAATCGGCCACGATGTTTCGGGCGGGCAGGTGCACTCTGCAGCCGCAGGGGGCCGCGACTACCACATCGACGTGGTGGCCACCCGTGTTGTGACCGCCGACGGAGACGGCGACGGGTTGCCGGATTCGTGGGAAAACCGCAACAACCTCGATCCAAACGACAATGGCGAAGATCCGAATAACAACGGTGTTGCGGGCGATCCAGACCAAGGCGCTGACGGCGACCCGGACAACGACGGCCTGACGAATCTGGAGGAA
>JAAZXD010000619.1 GCA_014240355.1 Roseibacillus sp.
TCACCGAACACTTCCACGAGTTCGCCATGGGCCTGCAGACCGATGACGACGGCAACTTTTACTACGCCAAGTCGGCGCGGCATGCCCTGACCGCGGTGGTCCCGCACCACGGTACGCTGCTCAGGGTGAGCAGGGACGGCAGTAAGACCGACATCCTGGCCACCGGTTTCCGCGCCGCCAACGGGGTCTGTCTCAATCCGGACGGGACCTTCATCGTCACCGACCAGGAGGGCCACTGGAATCCCAAGAATCGCATCAACTGGGTGAAGGGGACGGGCAAGAACGACTTTTACGGGAACATGTTCGGCTACCACAGCATCACCGATTCCTCGGACTCGGCCATGACGGCGCCCCTGTGCTGGATCACCAACGGATTCGACCGTTCCCCGGCCGAGTTGCTCTGGGTGCCGGAGGACTCGGCCTGGACGTCATTGCGCGGTTCTCTCCTCAATCTCTCCTACGGCTACGGGAAGATCTACGTCGTCCCTCATGAAAAAGTGAACGGGCAGGTACAGGGCGGCATGTGCCAGCTCCCCTTCAAGCAGTTCCCGACCGGGGTGATGCGGGGACGCTTTCATCCCGGTGACGGTCAGCTCTACGCCTGCGGGATGTTCGCCTGGGCCGGCAACCAGCGGCAGGCCGGTGGCTTCTATCGTGTGCGCGCGACCGGAGAGCCGGCACATGTGCCGGTGGGATTGGCCACCGCACCGCAGACGGTGAAGGTGACGTTCAGCGATCCCCTCGACAAGGCCGCCACCGAGAACGCCGGGGCCTGGGCCATTGAGGCCTGGGATCTCAAGCGGACCAGGAACTATGGATCGCGTCATTATGACCAGCGACCCTGGAAAGTGAGCAAGGCCGCCCTGAGTCCGGACGGCAGGTCTGTGACGCTGACGGTGCCGGAACTGGCCCCCACTTGGGGGATGTCCATTCGCTGCAGGACCCGTGGTGACAATGGGGTGGAGGTGGTACGGGAGATCCACAATTCGGTCTACAACATCAGGAAGTAGGGCTGTTTTCCCTGCTCCCCCAGGGGAACAGCCCCCGTCCGGAGATCCTGTCACTGCAGTTTCTTTGGGAAAAGCAGGCTTGCAGGCAT
>JAAZXD010000061.1 GCA_014240355.1 Roseibacillus sp.
ACGATGGCATCGAACAACTGGTTCCCGCAGTGGAACAACAGCTGATCTCTCCGGAGACCCCTTACGTAGACGAAACCTACCAACGCCTCCTGCAGGATCCTGAAATCGACGAAGTGGAAGCCAAGCTCATGATTGCGCTCTGTCTCGCTGACGAGTCGGAGTGCATGGTGGCCGGAAATCGTGAATTCGACGTCGCGCGCTACCGGACTCTTCTCACCCTCCTCCCCAAGCTGCCCGGATAACCCCTCACTCCTTTGATCCGTGCTCAGAGCATTCCTTCTTGGATGCCGGAAGCGGTTCAGCCCGCTCCTCAACCGGCCCTGCCGCGCACTCGGCAACGACCATCTCGCGATCGGCGCGCTGGGTGAGAAAATCGCCTGTGCCCACCTGCGGGCCGAAGGCAGACGAATCCTTTACCGCAATTTCCGCGCTCCCGGGGGCGGTGAAATCGACGTCGTGGCACGGGACGGCAGAACCCTGAGCTTCGTGGAAGTAAAGACCCGCACCAGTGAAGAATTTGGTCGGCCCCTTGACGCGGTCGACAACAAGAAGAAGAAACTCATGCAACGCGGGGCCAGCGAATGGCTCCGCCTCCTCGGCACCCGTGACCTCCCCTGGCGCTTTGATGTCGTCGAGGTCATCCTGCTCGAGGGAGAAAACCCCCGCGTTAAAACAGTAGAAGATGTGACGGGGTAGCGCAACGGGAGCATGCAACTTGAGTCACTCTCCGTCCCCAATCAGCTCACGCAACTGGCTGACCGGCACGCAGTTTTTGAAAACCATCTGCAGGTTATTCTGCACGCCTTCCTTCTCGGTGTAATAGAGCGACTCGGTACTGGCTGCAATGCCCACCACTTGACCTTCCTCATTTAGCACCGGTGCGCCGCTTGAGCCCCTGCCAAAGTCGGCAGTAATCGCCATGGCCGGCACCGGCTTGCGATTTCGCTGCATTACAAAATACCGCGCCACCCGGCCCTCGCTCAGCGTGTAGAACTTACGGTTCGGATGGCTGAACAGGTTAACCTTGGCGCCGACCGGGGCTGACAGGCCAAGCGCGATCGGCTTAATGCCCGTCTTGGGCAGGCGCAACACGGCAAGGTCATGTCGCTCGCTCGATGCTACCACATCTTCGACCATGAACATACGCCCATCGAAAAGCCGGACAGCCAAACCGGATCGCTCTGGATTTCCGGCGACGTGATAGTTTGTCACCACCAAGTCCTCAGCAATCAGGAATCCACTTGCCGGAGCAATATGCCAGCGCGGGCACCTTTTGCACTTGTAAACCCCACCGACCACAGCCACCGCCTTTTGCGCTTCGTCCACGCTTGACAGACTGGCATCAGGCAACTGCAGCTTGGCTTTAGGTTCTTTTTTTAACTTCTCGATCAGCACCTTCATCTCCACGACCGAGCCTGAGTCCATCAACTCCGTTACCTTGGCCGTCATCTGCTCGATAATCTGCCGGTCATTAATTACCGCCGGCTCAGGTTGGCTCGGGGCTGGCACTTCCTCATTCGGAATCGAGGTGCACCCGCAAAGCACCAATCCTGCAATCACAACCGGCAATAGTTTGATCCAATTCATTATTACAAACTCATCTTAGAGAAGCTGTTGCGAGGCCACCAGCGATTAGTCGCGGCGGGGATGATCCTCCTGCTGAAAGAGCCCCATGGCGGGACGCAAGCTGGCAGCTGAAGAAGAAACGAGCTGCATTCCATCTCGTAAGGAATTCGCAGGAAGCCCTCAACTACCGGAACAACCCGGACCAGGCCCGGGAGAACATGAGTGTCGCCAGGTAAAGAAATCAGGGAAACTCAGAAGAGCGTTCTCCGTCATCAGACCAACTCTGCCACCGGGGCGAAGGATCGGCGGTGCTCGCGACAGGGCCCGTGCCGCCTGAGAGCCTCCAGATGGGCCATTGTCCCATAGCCCTTGTGCTTCTCGAACCCATAGACCGGAAATTCCTCCGCCAGTTCCTGCATCCGTCTGTCCCGGCTCACCTTTGCAATGATGCTGGCAGCTGCGATGGAAAAACTGATCCCGTCCCCCTTCACCACCCCGCGGGAGGCCAGGGGAAACCGCGGCACATCCAGGCCGTCAATCAGGCAGAAGGCCGGACGGGATCCGAGAGCCATGGCCGCCCGTCCCATGGCGGCATGCGTCGCGCGCAGGATATTGCGCTCGTCGATCTCGGGAACTTCCACGAAGGACAGCCCCCAGCAGATACCGGGATCGGTGGTGATCTCCTCGAAGAGGGCCTCCCGGCGCCTGGCCGTCAACTTTTTGGAATCATCGAGCAACTCGTGCCGGTAGCCGGAAGGCAGAATCACCGCAGCTGCTGCCACCGGACCGGCCAGTGGTCCCCGACCGGCCTCGTCGATCCCCGCAACCGGCTCCGTTCCGCTCTCGATCAATTCACGCTCCAGCCTCAGGTCCGGCATCCCCGCTTCCTAGCGTATGGGAGGCACAAACTCGACCCGGAACTTCAACCTGGAAGGCTACCAACTGCCGTAATCCTCCGGTTCATGCCGGCGCGTGGCGGCCAGCGAACACTTCATGTAGAGTTCACCCACCTCGGGAACCACGTTGCCTCCAAGCTGATAGGTTCCCCTCGAAGGGCACCGGGGAATTTCCGCGACGTACTTCCCCGGACCAACCAGTTCTTCCACAAGGTCTACCGGAGGATTGGCCCAGGAGAGATCCTGCCCGGGCTGATAGGGGCTGGAATGGGTGTAGGAACGCATCGACACCTGCATGTGCCGGATCTGCATCACGCAAAACACCCGGTCCGATCCCGCCTTCCAGCTCCGGGCCGCAAACCACAACAGGGAAGTGAGCATCAGCAGAACGAAAAGGACGACCGAGATCTCAATCAGGGTCATGCCCCGGCGCAAGCCGGCACGCCGATTATGTGGCCCCGGGAGCGGTCTCCGGGAGCACAAGGCACCACGAACCCGGGGCGCGGAAGAGAACAGTTTCATGTTGGAAGGGCGAACCGGACGCTCGGCTCGAATGATTAGAGTATATTGATATTACACAATTCCAGCGGGATTCAACCGAAACCCGCCCATCCGGTAATGATTACCGCCTCGTGATTCCGCTTTCGCCGCCCCCACCCCTCTGCGCCAGGAAATAGATCACCAGTCCAACCACCAGAGTAGCAAGGCCCCAGAGAGTCTCCCCCGGTTTATCCCTGATGATGTAGACCACCATCCAGGCATTCACCGCCACGAAGAGAGCCGGGGTGAAGGGATAGCCCCAGGCCTTCACCGGGCGGGAGAGGTCCGGTTGCCGCACGCGCAACCAGAACACCCCTGCCACCGTCACCAGGGCAAAGAAAACGAGCAGAAGTTCAATGTAGACCAGGACCTGCTCGAAGGAACTGGTCAGGATCAGGACGAGCACCACCGCAGCCTGCAGGAAGATCGCGTTGGCAGGGATGCCCGAACGCGACTTCCGGGCAAGCACACTCAACCCACGAAAGTCCTCTCCCATCCGCTGGGCCACCCGTGGTCCCACCCAGATCATGGCACTCAGTGCAGAGACCATCCCGAAACTGATCAGTCCCGCCATCACCCGGCCTCCCGTCTCACCCAGAACATGACCAGCTGCCACCTTGGCCACATCCATCTCACCCGCCATGCTTTCCATGGGAGCGCTGTAGAGAAAGGCCCCGTTGAGCAGGAGGTAGAGCAAGGTCACGATGCCCGTCCCCACCAACAGGGCGCGCGGCACCGTCCGCTCCGGTTCCCGAACTTCATCGACGATGTAGGTTGCCGCGTTCCAGCCCGTGTAGGCATACATCACGAACACGAGGGCGATGGCGAATTCCGGGCTGAAGAGCAGTTTCAGGTCGCCCTTGCGGGGCAGGAAGGAAACGTCCTGTCGCTCCCCCAGGAGGAAGCAGGCCAAAAGGAGGACCAGGATGAAGATCACCTTCAGGGCGGTGAAGACACTCTGGAAACGCGCTCCCAGCCCGATCGGTCTGAGATGAATGCCCGCCACTGCCAGCACCACGACTACCGACAGGATCCGTGGCCAGGTCTCTCCCCCGAGAGCCATCGCTCCGGAAAAATAGGTTCCGAAGGCCATCGCTCCCAGCGCAATGGGTGCTGCAAACCCCACCGTCACCGAGATCCATCCCGCCAGGAACCCCAGCGACGGATGGTAGACCTGGGAGAGCAGGTGATACTCGCCCCCCGAGCGCGGAAAGGCCGCCGCCAGCTCCCCGTAACACACCGCCCCGCACAGGGCGCACCCGCCACCCAGGGCCCAGAGAACCATCAACACGAATCCCGACTGAATGTCCACCAACTGGTATCCCAGGCTGGTGAAGACCCCGGTCCCCACCATGTTACCCACCACCACCGCGATGGCCGGCACCAGGGTGACCGGTCGCGATGAGGCGGACCCTCCCTCCGTCATGCCCTCAACTTAAACACCGGACCCCACGTCGAAAGATCAATCTGGTCCGGATTATTCCTGCCTGACCGTAAGAAGACCGTCCTCCTGCTGCCAAGCCGCTGGCGCGATCCTCCTGGGCCCGTGCGCTTGTCAGGAACGGAAAAATGGTGTCTAAGTGTGACACGCTCATGAAGCCCGCCCCCGGTTCCCTGCTTTCCGCCGTCGTGGTCCTCTCCCTCGTCCTCGGCTTCAGTCTGATGGCCCAGCGGGATGGCGGAAAGTCCCCCGCCCCGGCGGGCCAGGCGGCCGGAAACGTTATTGTTCCTCCTCCCCTGGAAGATCTGGGGAAGGACTATAAGGTCAGGCTGGTCTATTTTGTTCCCAGCGACCGCAAGGTGAAGCCCGGTTACCGGGAAAAGTGCGCAGTCCTCATGCGGGTCGTGTCCGACATTTTCCGGAGGGAAATGAAGGCCAACGGACACAGAACGCGGGGACTGGACTTTGAGTTCGCCCCGGATGGCCGCCTCCAGGTCCACCTCGTGAATGCCAGGCAACCCTCCGCCTTTTACACCGGAGAACCCTTTGATGTGGATCGTCTCCTGAACTCCCAGCAACAGGAAATCTGGGAAACCACCGGCTATTCCCGCAACCGGCCCACCCTCGTGTTTTCGGAGGCCGGAGCCGTGGCCGAAGCCAGGCCCGTCCCTCACGTCTATTCGGGTCTCGCCTGCGTGTCCGGCGACATTTTCCGCGACGAGGTCACCGCCTCCACCATCGAGGAACAGCTGCGCTACTTCATGGACCCGACCCTGGTGACCAAGGTGGCGGGATCGGAAAAGCGCTCCCGGAACCAGGAATCACAGACCAGCAATGGCGTCCTCATCCACGAACTGGGCCACATCTTCGGGATGCTGCACGACACCCGTGATCCCCGCAACATCATGATGCGCGGATACGATCATCTCGGACAGATGTTCGACCGCAAGACCGCGCCCAGTCGCCCGGTCCGCTTCTCCCCGGCCCACGCTCGAATGGCCGCCGTCAGCCGCTTCTTCAGCGAATCCTTCGACAAGAGAGACACCAAGGCCCCTGAGATCCACGAATTCAAGGTCGCCAGTCCCCCGCAGGCCGGCGAGAAGACCGTCAAACTCTCCCTCAGCATGAGCGATGACAAGGGACTGGGACCCCTCGTTGTTCTCCAGCGGGGCGGCGGACAGATCGACGCCCTCGTGAAGGACCTCTCGCTGAAGGGAGCGAGAAAGCGGTCCGGGATCCTGACTGCCACAGCTCCCCGGCCCCTGGTGGCCGGACAACCCTTGATCTTCATCGTGAACCTCTTTGATGTGAATGGGAACCTGAGCCAGGCTGTCATCAACTCACAGGTGACGGCCAAGGAGTGAGAACTACGCCATCAGCTCTCGCAAGAGCTGTGCCCGGCTGACTCTCCATTTCTCCCAGTGCTCAAATTCAGAAATCGGAGTGGACGAACTGCGGGGAACTATCTTAGACGAGGCCGGGGACAGCGCTAGCCAGTTCAACGCTCTACGGGCCAAATTCGCACTCTCAGCGCCGAGGAACGCCGCACCCTGCTTCGCAACCGCCGAAATCGAGAGCTCCGATTGCGTCACTTTCCTTGTGCTCCAGGCCTTTCCTGATCACAAAAACATTTATTTGCCTGCGCGGACGCCAGATTGAAATCTCCGAATGATGATCAGAACCCTACGCGAGCGCGGACAGCACACCAATAACATGGAGAGGCTTCCTTTCTCTCAACTGGCTGCCCGAATGCTAGGGCATGGAAACCTCGATCCGGTAGAACGATCATCGCAAGTCCCGGCCATTGCGGGCAAACGAGGTGAACCCCGTGCGGAGATTCTGGAGTCAACACGGCGCGACCACTGCTTAAACTGTGGGGATTGAATCATCTGGGTTGCCGTTCTCTGCTGGTTCAGCGATCGCAAAAATCGTGCTGGCCTTGGGCAAATGAAGGTGATCTTCCCCAATTCATAGGGATGCGTCCCACCTTGATGTCTTGTTGGGGACAGAGTGGCACGGTAGAGTGGTGCCGCTTGATTGATCCACCTGCTCATCTTCGATCTCTCACAATTCCCCTGCTGTCGATTGGAGTCTTACTCGGCGGACGGGTGACCGCGGCCCCCGATTTCGAGAAGGAGGTCAGGCCGGTCTTGCAGCAGTATTGCTTCAGTTGTCACGGTCCCGAAAAACAAAAGGGCAAGTTCCGTCTCGATACTTTGTCACCAGACCTTGTGAAAGAGCGGCGTGCAGCAGAGCATTGGCACGAAGTGCGGATCGCTCTCAATTTGGCAGAAATGCCGCCGAAAGAGAAACCTGCGCCCAACGATGCGGAGCGAAGAATAGTCTTGGCGTGGCTCGATGATGCGATCGCAAAAGTGAACGAAACGTTCCGCTCGACAGGAGGCCGCGTGGTGATGCGCCGGCTTAACAATGCAGAGTATCAGAACACGATGCGGGATCTCTTTGGCCTCGATGTGACCTATGCCCGCGATCTTCCGCCCGACGCTGTGTCACCGGACGGGATGCGCAATAATGGCAGCGCGCTTCAAATGTCCGGATTGCAGTTCGATTACTATCTCAAGGCTGCCCGGGAGGCTCTCGATCGGGCCATTGTCACCGATTCGGCCCCGGAAGTCTTTGAGCACAGCTTTGAAAAGTCGACAGAAGAGCGTTGGATTGACGGGGTCCAGCCCTCCAACAGTATTGGCGACAAGCGCGAATTTCTCGTGCGAATCAAAGATCAGTATCCCGACCAGGGAGCTTTCCGAATCCGCATCCGCGCCAAAACGGTTATCGCGGAAGAAAAGAACGCGGTACCCTACATGAAGGTGCATGTCGGTTACCGTCCGGACACCCTGGTGGATCGAGAGCTTCTCGGGGCACGGGTGCTCACTAACGAGGAGGCGCAGGACTTTGAGTTCGTCGGACAACTGGAGAACTTTCCTCTGCCAGTTCGGAAACAGGGGAAGTTTCCCGGGTTGGTGATCTCGGTGACCAATGAGGGGGCCAATGTCGGGATCGAGTCGCTGGAATTCAAAGCTCCACTCTTCGATGCCTGGCCGCCGGAACATCATACGCGTATTCTCCACGACTCCGAACTGAGAAAAACTGATGAGGGAGCATACGGTCGGGAGGTGATTGCCCGGTTTTTGGCAAGGGCCTGGCGTCAGCCCGTGACCGAGAAGGAAATCGACCGCTTTCACAGGTTTTTCGGAAAAATACGGCCGGAAATGGCGACCTTTGAAGAGGCCCTCAAGGAGTCCCTGGCAATGGCTCTGGTGTCCCCGGCATTTCTTTACATTTTGGAACCAGATTCTGCGAGCGCTAGAAATCTCAATCCCTACGAACTGGCCTCTCGCCTGAGCTATTTCCTGTGGAGCACGATGCCGGATGCAGATCTGTTAGACGCGGCACGCATCGGAACATTGGGTCGGCATGACGGCTTGAAGGGCCAGGTGAACCGCATGATCGCCGATTCCAGATGCGATCGCTTCATCGACCAATTCACCTCGCAGTGGCTGGATCTGGAAGCAGGTGATCGCCTCGTGATCGATCAGAAAGCCTATCCCGGATTTCGACCCAGTCTGAAGGAGGAGATGCGGCGAGAGACGCAACACTTCTTTGGGGAGCTTCTGCGAAAGAATCTCAGTGCGCGTAATTTCCTTCAGTCCGATTTCGCGATGTTAAACGATCGAATGGCCCGGCACTATGGCATTGAGGGGGTGCGCGGGCGCAACTTCCGGCGAGTGGCCCTCACGGGGGAGCGTGCGATGCGTCGCGGCGGCCTGTTGACGCACGCATCAATTCTATTAGGAACCTCTACCGGCGTGGATGCCCATCTCATCAAGCGCGGAGTCTTTGTGCGGAAGCGCCTCTTGGGTGATCCCCCGGCGCCCCCGCCTCCGAATGTTCCGGAGTTGGAAACGGCGGACGAGGAGTTCGGCAGACTGCCCGTTCGCGAGCAATTGGAGAGGCATCTAAAGGACGCTGCTTGTGCGGACTGTCATCGAGGCATCGATCCCTGGGGTTACGCCCTGCAGGAGTTCGATGCGGTGGGAAAGTGGAGGAAAGAAGTGGTGCGACCGAATAACGGCAAGGACGGGGTTCCCTTGCCGGTGGATGCACGGGCGCAACTTCCCGACGGCCGAGAGGTCAATGGAATTCACGAATTAAGGGGCTACTTGCTGGAGCACCGGGAGGAACAATTTGCTCGCGCCCTTGTTTCCAAGTTGCTCACCTATGCCCTCGGTCGCAGCTTGAAATTCTCTGATCAAAGCGTTATAGACATCCTGACCAAGGACTTTCTCAAGAATGACCTCCGACTAGCGGATTTAGTGGAAAGCATCGCTGTCAGTGTAATGTTTCAAACCAAGTAGCCGTATCGTCCTGAGCCTATCATGTCTTCCTCCCGACCTTGGCAACTGAATCGACGCACCTTCTTGCGTGGCGCGGGAGCCGCCTTGGCCTTGCCCACCTTGGAATGCATGGGAGCGCGGGCGCCAAAGGATGAGCCTCGTCGTCTGGCCGCGATCTATTTCCCCTTCGGAGTGTCGATGCCGCCTGGGGACAGCGGGAAGACGGAGTGGAGCTGGTTCCCCCAGACCGAAGGAGCCGACTACCTGTTCACACAGGCTCTCAAGCCGCTTGAGGCGCTGCGGAAGGACATCTCCATCCTTGGAGGCCTTTCCCATCCTGAAGTGCGCAAGATCGGAGGACACGACAGCGGCGACACCTTTTTGACAGGGTGCGATCTCATCGGGCGCGATCTGCTCAACGTGCAGTCGATGGATCAGATCGCAGCGGAACAACTTTCCGATCAAACGCGCTTCTCCTCGCTCGTGATGTCGACGGACGGCGGAGTCGGTGAGCCCACCCGTTCGAGTACGCTTTCTTACAATCAGCACGGGCGGCCAATTCCTGCGCTCAATCAGCCACGTCAAATCTTTGAACGGTTCTTCGGAGCGGGCGATGACGCGACTCAACGGGGACGCCGACGCTTGCGCAGCGCGGCACACATGCTGGATCTGGTTCTGGAGGATGCCAGCGAGGTGCGGCGCAAGCTTGGCAAAAACGACCGGGAAAAACTCGATGAGTATCTTGATTCAGTTCGCGATGTCGAAAAAAGAGTGGAGCGGTCTCAGGCATGGATGGACCTTCCCGGGCCGGAGTTGACCGACGCCGATCGGGAGCGCCTCAAATTGGATTCCGATTCCAAGGTGCCGGAGGATTACGTCGCAACCATGTACGAGCTGATCTACCTGGCTTTCCGCACCGATTCGACGCGGGTGGCCACCTATCAGATCGGAAGCATGGGCGATGCCACCTCGCTGAGTGGCAAGTTCCCGCAATTGTTGGGTTTGGGCCCCAACCTGCATAGTCTCTGCCATGGTTGGAATAAGCCGGAAGGAATCGAGCCTCTGGGCAGGTGGGATCAGTTCCTCAGCCGCAAATTCGCGGAGTTCCTTACCCGGATGAAGGAAACACCGGCCAATGCCGAGGGCACCCTCAGCCTTCTCGACCAGACGTCGATCCTTTACGGTAGCAGCAACAGCACTACCCACACGAACCTGAATTACCCGTTAGTGCTGGCCGGGGGAAAAGGGCTTGGCTTCCAACATGGATCGTATCACCGCTTCGACCAGTCGACACCCCTGGCAAACTTGCAGTTCACCATGTTGAAGCAGGCGGGCATTTCGGTGGAGTCCTTTGCAGGCAGTAACGGCCTGATGCAAGAGGTGCTCGGATAGCCAGTAGTTCCGGTTGCGATGTGACGAGACCTGACCCGGTCGAGCGCTAACTCACCATCACCCCGCCACCGCTGGCTCTCTGATGTCCTTGCGACTCCTGCCAGTCAAGGGAGCACCGTTTCGACAAGCCGCCGCCCAATGACGTTTCCAGCACCGGGCCATCCCCTGCCCAGTGCCCGGGAAGCCTGTGCCAAGGGTCCGGGGATTTTAACGGTCGCGCGAATCACGCCCTTCTGGCCGTCCCCCGCGTCCGCGGCGGCCCCGGTCGCTGAAATTCCTCATCCGCTCGCTCAGTCCCTCGATCATGGCGGCCTGTTCCGCATCGTCGAGTTGGCCGTCCCCATTGGTATCAACCTCGTCGAAACCACCGGAGAAGGGACCGGAAACTTCCTCCTTGGAAAGGAGGCCATCCCCATTCGTATCCCGTTCCTTCATGCGCGCGCTGATCTGCTCCGTGATGCGGGCGAATCGTTCAGCCCGCTCCTCAGACTCTCGTGCTTCCCGCCGCTCCGCCCGTTCCTCGGCGCTCCGGGGCAACGGAATCGACGGATCCAGTTTGACGACGGGCTTGGGGGCTGCCGGAGGGTCCTCAGCCGCGGGAACATCAGGATCTGGCGCCGGGATGGATCGATCTGACTTTGCTCCTCGGGGGGAAGATTTCCTGTTCCCTTCGGTCCCCGGGCGGGGAGGCCGTTCCGAGTTGAGGCTTTCCGAGTTTGCCGCAGCTTCGTCATCGCCGCAGGAAGTCAGCACGAATGCCCCGAAAACCATCGTCGAAAGAAAGACGTAAAACAGTTTCATAAGGCAACCTTGCTACTGCAGCGCCTCACTGCCGTCAATAAGTGAACCCGCAAATCCCCGGATTATCGTAACCCGTTGAGCGCCAGTGGAGCCAATGGTCGGATTTGAACCGACGACCTGATCATTACGAATCGCTAATTCGATTTGTAACTCCTTGGCACTTAGTTGTCTTGGGGGCGCTTAATTTGCGGTTATTTGCGATTTTAGGCGATTAACAGGGCAGGATAGGGCAGTCTCGACCCATGTCGAAGGTCCCAAAACTGCCAATTTCTAAAGATGGCAACCGCTACCGGCTCGATATCCACAAGAGCCTTTCGGAAACCGGCAAACGTCAACGAGCAAGAGTGGTGCCGCGCAGCACAGTGAGAGTGCGATGAGGAAGGGTTTGATTTTATTTGGCAGTTTCTTGAGTTAATCTCGTTTCTGAATCACGGCTGCCTTGATGAGTTCACGCGCCTCAATCGTTTCTTCACTCTGCGGGGCGAGTGCCTTCAGCTTCCGGTAGACTTGGCCGGCACCGGGCAGATCGCCTTCGTTGAGCTTAACTTTGACCTGGGTCAGGATGAGGACGCGGCGCTGGCCGTCATTCATGTCTGCCTCGAGCATCTGCTCGGCGAGGATGGCTGCCCGCGGGTCGCCGAGCGCGGCGTAGACGGCGATCACGCTGACCATGAACTCCGGATCCAGACGCAACATCGGATAGGTGACCAGCGAAGACTCGATCAGAGCCAGGGCATGCGAGCGGTCGTTAGCGGACGCTTTGGCCATTCGCCGAATCCGCATCCGTGCCTGCTCGACATACTCTTGTTCCAACTCCGACA
>JAAZXD010000620.1 GCA_014240355.1 Roseibacillus sp.
AGGGGAACTTCAACGCCTGCACCGGGATCTGTCGAGTCGTCAGGGTCCGGCCTGATGAGAGGATATTCCGGGGAAGGCCCGGAGGGAAAGGCGCGGGTGAGTCTGGTCTTGCCCGGGCTACGGGTTTGCGAGGTGCAGCCAGGGAGAAGCACGCACGTGAGGGCGATGGCCATCACGACCGTGATTCCCGGAGAAGGGAAATGGTCGGGCATACGGGCACAGGGTGGCGCAGGCCGGGGGCAATGCAAGGGAGCAACTTTTCACCGGAGGGGCAATAGAGGGGAGCTGGGAGATTATCAGGTCCGGCCTCACCGGACGGTGACCCGGCGGGGACAACACTCTTGTGATCAGGTTTCCGGGTGGAGGAGGAACGATGTCGGAGCTTTCGCTGAGCCCGGGTCTTTTTCTCGCAGGCGGAGCTGATCTGGTAAGAAGCGCGCTGCCATCCTGAACAGAGAGCAGGGAATACCTGCCTTCTGCGGGGGCGGATATTCGCCCGTTTTGGGAAGATGCGGAGCCTTTGCTCTTGATATCGGTCCGTTTGTGCATGAAGAGGCGGATCATTCGGGAGCCAGGAATCGTTCCGGGATCCGGAAAACAGTAAATCAAGCAAGCATCCACAAGTGGTCAGGGAGCTTCCCCGGACCCTTTCTTTTGAAGCGATGACGAAAAAGTTTCTTATCTTGTTGGCCGGCCTTCCGTTCGGCGAGGTCTCCTCGGCCGTTTTCGGACCTATCTGCCAGTGGCATCGGGATCCGTGCACCTCAATGGCAATTCACTGGGTGCAGAACAATGGGGAATCGCCAGAGGTGTGGAGAGTTGCTGCCGGACCGTATCATTTCGGTGAGAACCCGGCACTGTTCCTGCGCAGACCCATTCAATTGCCCGTGGGTCTCACCGGGGAATCGCTGATCGTGGTGGAATGGCCGGGGGGGTATTCTTTCAACGCGTACATGAATGGTGAGGAAATCGGGCAGGTTCCCGATGATGGCCAGTCGGTGGAGTTT
>JAAZXD010000621.1 GCA_014240355.1 Roseibacillus sp.
GCCGGCAATCTGCTCCCGGATGAAGAGGTCGTACGGCTTGTCGCGGTTGAGCGAGTCGATGACATAGTCGCGGTAACGCCACGCGTGCGGCATGTCGGGGTCGCCCTCATAACCGGCGGTGTCGGCGTAGCGCGCGAGGTCCAGCCAATAGCGTGCCATGTGCTCGCCGTAGGACGGGCGCTTCATCAGGCTAGTGATCAGATTTTCCAGCGCCCGGGGGGAGTTGTCCGTGAGAAAGGCGTCTACTTCCTCCGGCCTGGGAGGCAGTCCAGTGAGATCCAGGTAGACACGTCGAATGAGTGTTTCGGGCCTGGCCAGCGGCGCGGGCTCCAGGCCTTCCTCTGTCAGGCGCTGCTGCAGGAAGGCGTCAATCGGATTTGCCACCCCCTTGGGCACCGCGGGAGGCTTCGGAGCTGTGAAGGCCCAGTGATCCGCATACGGCGCACCTTGCAGGATCCATTGCTTCAGGATGTCCTTTTCCGCATCGGAAAGTTCCTTATGTGAATCCCGGGGAGGCATCACCTCGTCCTCGTCTTCCGAGAGGATGCGAACCCATGCTTCGCTGTTCTCCAGATCCCCGGGCACAATGGCTTGCACACCATCGCGTTCAGCAAGAGCCGATTCACCTTGGTCGAGGCGCAGCTTGGCTTTGCGCTTTTTTGCGTCCTGACCGTGACAGGCAAAGCAATTTTCCGAGAGGATGGGCCGGATATCACGCGTGAAGTCCGGGGCGGTCGGGGCTGCTTCAGTCAGGAGACTCGCGCCCAGGACTGGAACGATGATGGTTCTCATCATTGGATGGGAGAGAGTATCACCACGTAACGCGGGGTAAAGGGAGGAACTGAGCGCAGGGAGGCGGCTCTGCAGGAATCCTGCGGGGGCATGTGCCAGAGAGCTTGAAACGGCATTGTAATCGCGACCGTTGTTTCAGATTTCC
>JAAZXD010000622.1 GCA_014240355.1 Roseibacillus sp.
CGTTTATGGACGACTCGCTCCCGCTCTCAGGCGCTCTCTACGCGAGCTGCTCGCTGTCCGGATCGGAGAAGCACGTCCCATCCGATTACGGCGACTGGTAAGAAGTTAATCTCCGGAGATCGGCGCTGGAGAAACCCGGCGCCGGTTCCGGTGATGTGCCCAGACTCTCAGACCGAGTCATTCGAGGTCCGATCCCTCTGACTCGTCAGGATTGCTGGAAATCTTCCCCGCCATGGAAACCCTGATCCACCCAGCTCAGCTCTCTGCCTGGCAACGGTTCCTTCAGGCCCGTGGTCTCCACCGTGAGACCACCCGCTCGAAGAACCCTGACTGGTACAGCAATGCTCTTGAGCTGGAGTGTCAACTCCACTTGTTCCTCGAAGGCGAGGAAGTTTCGGAGGCCTGCATTTGTTCTGGAAAGGAGGACAGAAAGAACTGGGTCCGGGTGAGCGCGCCTTCCCTGCAGGCAAGTGAGGAGGAGCTGAGGGAGTATCTCTCGGAGATTCGCGGAGAATTCAACGGGAAGCCGCGTTCCCTTGCCGTGATCCTCCATCTGGCGGACGAATTCGCCATCTCGGAGCTCGCTTGCGCCAACGAGCGCCCCGAGGACCTGAGAGCTCTGAGCGATCAGGTCACCAGTGCTCCCCAGGAGGTCCTGGAGGATCACAGGATCTCAACGGAGGAGCTTTCTTTCCGGCTCTTTCCTTATCCTGGTGCCGGGCCAGGCCAACTATTCGGCTCGGCCATTACGATTTCCCGCAAGTGTCATGACTACCTTCGCCAGATCCGGACGATTGGTGAAACCCTTAACTTTCCCATCCGCACCTGCGCCCTGAGCGCTCCCCTGGTGGCCTTGGCCGCCCTGCCGCAATTGGCTTCCCAGTTGCCTTCCGAGCCGTTCAGTATCCTGTTTTCTTATTCGTCCTT
>JAAZXD010000623.1 GCA_014240355.1 Roseibacillus sp.
GAACGAAAATTCCTGATCTTCCCTGAAAGTTAACGGTTGACGCGACTGCGCAGATCCTTGCCTGTACGGAAAACTGGAAGCTGTTTTGGTTTGACTTCCACAGTTTCTCCGGTTTGCCGGTGCGCCCGTCCACGCAGGCGATCGGCCCCTTGAGGGCATCGCAGCCATTGCGGTCGTAGACGATCTCCAGTTCCCCGTCCCCATCGACATCCCCGCAGAGGATGAAGTCGGTGTGGTTGCGCACGGTGTCGTCGGACCAGCGCAGGGTTCCGTCCCCGCCCCGGACTCGAACTCGTCGCGGTCGGCAAGCGCCAGATCCGGGGAGGACTGGTCCTCTGGAGCGCGGAAGAGGACCACCTCTGGCACAAGGACATTCCCGCCGGCTGGGTCACCTGGGGCGACTGGAACGGGGACCGGAACCCGGAAATCCTCCTCAGCGGGGGCATCGGGGGACAGAACGGTTTCGAGGTCTGGACCGGCTCCGGGGAGCGCCTCTACGCCCTCGCCGGCACCGGGGCCACCCCCATGGGAGTGGAATCCGCCGGCCCCCTGCGCCCCGATCTCGATGGCAACGGCA
The DNA here is from genome assembly GCA_014240355.1 of Roseibacillus sp. GTDB lineage: Bacteria > Verrucomicrobiota > Verrucomicrobiia > Verrucomicrobiales > Akkermansiaceae > Roseibacillus_B. The sequence continues at coordinate 578 of JAAZXD010000623.1, forward strand.
AGACCGACCTCCTCCTCTGGACCCGGCGCGGTTACATGCTGCTGCTGGAAGCTCCCTGAACCGATGCACACCAACCAGCCCTTGCAGCCCAGTTTGAGCAGCAGCGCCTTCCTGCGCATTGTCACCCTGTGCTCGCTCTACGTCTCGCAGGGACTCCCCCAGGGCTTCATCCACTACGCTCTCAAAAACCATCTTGCCGATCAAGGCTTCACCACCGCCGATATCGGAGGGGTCATCGCCATGATCAGTCTTCCCTGGACCGTCAAGTTTCTCTGGGGACCGATCGTTGACCGCTTCGGGATCGCCTCCATGGGCAAGCGCCGCCCCTGGATCATTGG
>JAAZXD010000624.1 GCA_014240355.1 Roseibacillus sp.
TTGTCATCCACGTCGCTGGCTGCCAACTGCCCGCTGACAGGATCAGTGGCGGTGGCAGCATTGGCCACCGGTTCATCGTTGGCCCCGTTCACGGTGATAGTGAGGGTGCTCGAGGCCGACGCTCCCTCGTTGTCCGTGACTGTCCAGCCGGCAATCACCGCCAGGACTTCCCCCTCCCCCAGAGACACATGGAGGGGGCCCGAGGGGTCGAAGGTGTAACTGCCGTCCGGGTTGAGGGCCAATCCGGCAATCGGTTCGTCCAGACTGTAGACCAGGGAGGAATTGGGGTCGGGATCGGTTGCCGCCAGTTGCCCTGAGATCCCCGGGGCCATGCTGACCAGGTGATAAATACGATCGGAGCTGCCCAGGACCCCCGGGTTGAGTCCCGTGAACTCACCGTCCCCGGAGAAGATGTTGAAGTCAGAGAAGCCGGACTGGGTAACGATCTCGTGAGAGAGATCAAGTTGTTGGACAGCACTGAAAACAACCCCGGCATCCTGGTAGATGAAGGTCTGTCCCTCGCGTCTGAGAACCAGAGTGCTCCCGGCCACTGCGGTGGAGGGATCTGTCAAGAGGGGCGGGTTGCCCACCGTGTCTGCCGGGAAGGTGATTCTGCCGGTGATGATGCCCTCCGCCGTCCCCGTTTGCTCCCATCTCAGGTTGAAGGAAAGCTCCTCCCCGGGGCCATTCGGAGTGGAGGTGGCAGTAGCGGAAGTGGTGGTTGCCGTCGCTTCAGGAGTATCATTGAACCCATTCACCGTGATGGTGAGGGTGCTGGGGGCGGTTGCCCCCTCGTTATCGGTGACGATCCAGTTGGCGATCACCTCAATCGATTCACCCGTTACCAGTTCAGCATAGGCGGGATCCGAGGAGTCAAAGGTGTAACTGCCGTCTTCGTTGAC
>JAAZXD010000625.1 GCA_014240355.1 Roseibacillus sp.
ACGGCCTTCACCCCGGGGACCTACAAGATCCACCTCGGGGCCGATGACACCAACTACTTCATCATGAACACCGCGGACGGTGATGTCATCTCACAGCACAACTGCTGCCCGGCGAACCAGGAGCACACCTTCACCATGAACATCCCCGGCATGTTCCCCTTCGACAACGTCTTCGGGGAGCAGGGCGGCGGCGACTGGACCGAAGTCGGCATCAGCGGCCCCGGCATCCCCGGGATCGTGGCCCTTGGTGACACCGCCAACGGCAGCCCCCCGGTTTATCCCATCGGAGCGGATGCGGAGGACAGTGACGGTGATGATCTCCCGGACGCGTGGGAGACCTCCTGGGCCGCCATCAACGACCTGACCCAGTTGTCCGACACAGGGGACTTCGACGCCGACGGGCTCACCGACCTGGAGGAACTCGCCGCCGGGACCAATCCCACCAATGCCGACAGCGACGGCGACGGGATCGCTGACGGGGCCGAAACCAACACCGGCACCTTTGTCAACGCCAGTGACACCGGAACCGATCCCCTCGATGTCGACAGCGACGATGACGGATTTGATGACGGGGAGGAGCTCGCCGGGCTATTCAGCGATCCCACCGACCCGGATGATCCTCCGCCACCGCCTTTCGAACAGGACCTGGTCGGCCAGTGGACATTTGATCCCGGCGAGGAACTTGTCGACAAGATTGGCAACTTCCCAGACCTAGCCCTGCAGGGCAATGCGGTGGTGGTTGATGGTGCGCTCGACGTGAACGGCGGGGGAACCACTGCTACCGGCGGGGCATATACCGCCGGCAACTACAGCGGACCCCTTATCGCTGACAAGACACTGGTCTCGTGGTTCGCGCTCCAGAGCCTTGAGCATG
>JAAZXD010000626.1 GCA_014240355.1 Roseibacillus sp.
CAAACCGTGTACTTCCCTGCGACCAATGCGATGGACGTAATCCTCTGCGTCGAACGGTAAATCATAGTTGAACACGTGACTCACCCCGGGTATATGTAAACCGCGGACAGCCACATCGGTTGCGACGAGCATGCTGAGTTTACCGCTGATAAATAGCGCGAGCAATTTCTCGCGTTTTTTTTGCGGGACATCTCCGGACAAGACGCCGACAGCATATCCCGCGCGTTCTAATGTACGGGCGACTCGCTCGCAGCCGATTTTCGTATTAACGAAAATCATCGAGCGATTCGCGTCCATTGTCGCGATGATGCCGAGCAACAGGGGAAGTTTTTCCTCGGTCGCAGGGAAGTACACGGTTTGGCGCACCTGAGCCGCCGTGATCGTCTCAGTTTCGACGACCAGTTTTTCCGGCTCGTTCATGTGCTCATAAGCTAGTTCAAGCACGCGGTGGCTCAAAGTCGCTGAAAATAGGAGGTTCTGACGTTCGGTCGCACCCGGCATTTTTCGCAGCAAAAATCGAATGTCCTTGATGAAGCCGAGATCGAACATGCGATCGGCTTCGTCCATGATCATCACTTCTATGCCGCCCAATTTCACCGCACCTTGTTTGACAAAATCGATAAGTCTCCCCGGGGTGGCGATAACAATGTCGACGCCTTGTTCGAGTTGGCGGCGTTGCTTATCGTAATCGACGCCGCCGTAAATCAGCGCGACTTTAAGGCTTGTGTTACCACCGATCTCGTTTGCGTCCTTATCAATCTGCAACGCGAGTTCCCGGGTCGGGGCAATGATGACAGCGCGGGGATCGAGGCTGCGGTGGTCCGGGTGTGTGGGTTGTTTCAGCAGACGGTTATATAAAGCAACT
>JAAZXD010000627.1 GCA_014240355.1 Roseibacillus sp.
TGCTGCCTTGTCGACAGCTATGGGCGAGGCGGAGATTGACAGGCTAGTGGCCGCGGTGAAGGGTGGGCTTGAGCGTTTGAACTGAGTCTCGCTCAGTTCACTCACCCCTGCCCAGCCTTGAAGACTTCCCCGTAGGCCAATGAAATGAGATTCCTGCTCGCCTTCTGGGGTGAGAAGTGCCCAGGAGGGTTGCCCGGAAGGGTGGGGGGCGTCGATGCCGTCCTTAGGCCCATTTTTTGGTTACCCTCTAGGCTAAGGGGTGTACCTTTTATCGGTGGCGTGATTCCCACGCGGCTCGATGGTCACATTCCAAGACGCCTCCTTTATAACCACCCCGACGATTCATGAAGATTCAGATTCTCTTGGCCAGTGGCCTGACCGTTGCTTCCCTTGCCATGCTGGGCGCTCCCGCCGGCGCCGTCCCTGGCTGATGAAACGGTTCTGCAGGGGCTGGTGCAGCCCCCACATCCGTCGCCATCGCAACCCCGGGTGGCATGTCCATTCCCACGGTAGTACGCGGCCTGAGCGCTCGCTCCTACCTCAAGATGGAGTGGGATTACCCCGTCTATAAAGCGGAGCAGAAGAAAGCCTCCAAGGGCACTGCGGCCAAGGTGGCACGCCGAGCTCTCACCCGCGAGGAGGCCTTGGCCTTCATCGCTGGAGACGACCCGCGTCCCCTGCTCGTGCTGCGTGAGTGCACGGTCTGCAACGGTACCGATGAGGCCCTGCTCAAAGGCGGCATCGATAACGAAAAGACCTTCCTCATTGCTTCCTGGTTCCACTGCGTCAAGCTCCCGGCCGATGTGCTGGAGAAGGATCACCCCTTCCATAACCTGTTC
>JAAZXD010000628.1 GCA_014240355.1 Roseibacillus sp.
TCATCATCGGAATCAGCCTCGGTGGGGTTGGTCCCGGCATTGTATTCCTCCAGGTCGGTGAGCCCGTCGTCATCGAAGTCGCCGGGGCCGAGCTGGCTCAGGTCCCCGGGGAAGTACTGCTCCTCGTAGCCGTCGGGGATGCTGTCGCCGTCACTGTCGATATTGGGATCGAAGCTGTCGAGGTAGGCCCCCCAGCTCTGGCCGGCGCCGTCGGCGTCAAAGACCGCGGGAGCTCCGCTGCTGATTCCGAAGGCGCCGGCATAGCCGATGCCGCCGAAGTCGGCGGTGTTGGAGGAGTTGCCATTGAAGTAGCCAAATCCGATGTCAGCGGCGGACTGGGCGCCGCCTCCGTCCTCGGTGAGCCAGATATCAACGTTGAACCAGCCGCCGCCGCCGAAATTGAAGTTGGCAAAAGTGCGGGCGTTCCAGCTCACATCGGTGTGCTGGGCGGGTGCCCCGGTGGCGGTCAGGTTACCGGAGCCACCGATCGGGGTGGCCACGATCTTGACGCGGTCGTCGTAGTTTTCGGTGAAGGAGAAAGTGCCGTCAGAATCATAGAACTGGAAGATGAAGGCGAGGTCGTGGTTGTCCCCGGTGAGGTCAACGCCCCCACTCCCTGGCTCCTGGTCCACATTGATCGCCTCGAGGAGGAAAGAATCCGGGTCCTCCGGTTCTCCGAAGGGGGCGCCCTGGTCACTGTTCTCTGGCAGGGCCCCGGTGAAGTCCGCTCCGGGGAAGCGCTTGATTTGGTGCAGTCGATGATCAGCGGTCATGCCGGTAGCCTCTCTACCGTGCATGCC
>JAAZXD010000629.1 GCA_014240355.1 Roseibacillus sp.
GGCATATTCGAAAACGTGATCTGCCACCGGAATCCGCCTGACCAGACGCTGAAATTCGATAATGGTTTTGGCATCCACGACTTCTTTCAACTCAGGTTCCTCGTCATTGGTTACGCTGCGCATGATGTCCAGTTCCTCACTCTTGCTGGGATACTTGACCATGATATTGAAAAGGAATCGATCGAGTTGGGCTTCGGGTAACGGATAGGTTCCTTCCTGCTCGATTGGGTTCTGGGTAGCCAGAACGAAGAACGGTTCATCCAGTTTAAAATCCTCGCCACCCGATGAAATTGTCTTTTCCTGCATCGCCTCCAAAAGAGCCGCCTGCGTCTTGGGGGGCGTACGATTGATTTCATCGGCGAGCAAAAGGTTCGTGAAAACCGGGCCCTTCTGGAATTTGAACCGTCTCTCGTGCGTCTCCGGATCCTCTTGAAGTAGCTCTGTCCCGGTGATGTCGGACGGCATCAGGTCCGGCGTGAACTGGATACGTTTGAAATCCAAGGACATCGTCTCCGCCAGCGAACTTACTAACAGAGTCTTAGCCAAGCCGGGTACTCCCACCAGCAGGCAGTGCCCACGGGCAAAGATGGCTATCATCATCTCGTCGATGACCTCGTCCATACCAACAATGGTTTTGCGTAACTCGTTCACGATCTTGTCTCTTGCCTCGCCAAGTCGCTCTACGGCTTCTATTTCTTCAGCTTCTTTGTTCATGTTTTCGGAATTGGTGCTAAATGGGTTCTCCCTTGTCAGTTATTGGGGAGGCGGCTTCTGGATTGGCCGCTTACGCCTGAATTA
>JAAZXD010000062.1 GCA_014240355.1 Roseibacillus sp.
CGACGCCACGCTCAAGCCCCAAGAAGAAGCCTATCTCGCCTGGGAACGCCACCACTCCGAAAGCGCCGCGCAACAAAGTGACTGGGAAGTCCTCCAAATCACCAGATTCACTTCCACCGGCGGAGAACAACACGACATCCTCAAAGATGGGTCCGTCCTCCTCAGCGGCAACGTTCCCAACACCACGACCTACACCGTCGAAACCAGAACCGCCCTTCCCCGCATCTCCCAACTCAAACTGGAAGCGCTCGCAACTCCCAAGCTGCCCGGCAAAGGACCAGGCCGCGGAGAAGCCCAACGACCCAACTTCGTCCTCAAGGAATTCACCGCCGCTCTCCGCAAAGACGATAGTGACACCCCGATCAAACTTCACCGCCCACAGGCCAACTTCTCCCAAAAGAATTGGGACGTCGCCGGCCTGATCGACGGAAACCCCGCTACGGGTTGGGCCATCAATCCGCAGTTCGGCAAATCACATTGGGCTACCTTCGAACTCGTCAAACCGATCGAGCAAACAAGTGCAACCACCCTCGTCTTCACCCTGCCGCAGGACTGGGGCAAAGGGCGTGTCATTGGAAACCTCCGCCTCTCCGCTCGTACCCAGGTCAGCAAAGACACCAAACTCCCTGCCGACCTGATCGCTATCCTCAAAAAACCTGCCTACAAACGAAACAAAGCCCAACAAAAGAAACTCCGCGCCCACTTCGAAAAAGAAAACCCCACACTGAAGGAGATCGATGCCGGGATCGCCCGCCTCAAGAAGCAGCGCAATACCATCAAAGCCAATCAAACCCTCGTCATGGTCGAGATGAAGGAGCGCCGTAAAACACACATCTTGAAACGCGGCAACTTCCTCAGCCCAGATGCCCAAGTCACCGCCAACACCCCCGCCCGCCTTCCCAAGCTGGAGAACGGAGCTCCAGGCAACCGCCTCGACCTCGCCCGCTGGCTCGTTCGCAAAGACAACCCCCTCACTGCCCGCGTGGCAGTCAACCGCTGGTGGGCGGAGCTGTTCGGCAACGGAATCGTGTCCACCCTCGAGGACTTCGGAACCCAGTCCGAGCCACCCACCCACCCCGACCTCCTGGATTGGCTCGCCGTTGAGTTCATGGACTCCGGCTGGGACATGAAACACGTTCTCAGGACCATCGTGCTCTCCCAGGCCTACCGGCAATCGTCCCGGCTCACTCCCGATCTGGTGGAAAAGGATCCCCGCAATCTCCTCCTTGCCCGCGCTCCCCGTTTTCGCATGGATGCGGAGCGCATTCGCGACAACGCCCTGGCCATCTCCGGGCTGCTCTCCAGCAGGATGTACGGCGAACCGGTCATGCCCCACCAGCCTCCCGGCCTCTGGCACCAGACCGGCCGCAATGAGCCCAAGTGGGTAGAGGAGAAGGATGAAGACCGCTGGCGCCGCGGCATCTACATCGTCTACCGCCGGGCCGCTCCTTATCCCAGCATGGTCAACTTTGATGCCCCTGATCGTGCGGCCTGTACCGTGGGCCGCGCCCGGACGAACACCCCGAGCCAGGCCCTGACGCTGCTGAACGACCCCGCCTTCGTCGAAATGGCCCTCGCGCTGGCCGACCGCATCCTGGAGGAATCCAAGTCGCCGGGAGTTCGTACGCGCCACGGCTTTCGCCTCGCCCTCGCCCGCCTCCCGAGCAACCGGGAAATGGAGATCATTGACACTCTTCTTCACGAGAGACTTGAGCATTTTCAGCGCAATCCGGGGGAAGCTGACGCCCTCCTCAGCAATCCCCATTTTACCTATAAGCCCAAAAGCAGGGAACGAACCGAACTGGCCGCCTGGTTCTACGTGGCCAATGCCCTCCTGAATCTCGACGAAACGATCACGAGGAATTAAGGTTCAGACTAGACCCTCTCGTTATTGAGCAATGATCCCGCCCCCGCTCCAGACCGCAACCCGTCGCCTCTTCCTGCAAAGGACCGGCTATGGCTTGGGATCTGCGGCCCTGTCATCACTGGCAAACGGGGCGCCTGCAGGGGCAGAGGCCGGGCTCCACCACGCTCCACGCGCCAAGCACGTCATCTACATTCACCTCGTCGGCTCACCCTCCCACCTCGACCTCTTCGACTACAAGCCGGAACTGCAGAAGCGCAACGGCCAGTTGTGCCCTGATGAGTTCTTCGATACCACCAAGCTGGCCTTTATCCGCGAGCAGCCCAATCTGCTGGGCACCCCCAGGGAGGACAAATTCGCCTTCCGGAAGTGCGGAACATCGGGAATCGAGTTGTCCAACCTCCTGCCCCACCTGCAGGGGGTGGCGGACGAACTCTGCCTCATCAAGACCCTCCACACCGACCAGTTCAACCATGCCCCCTCCCAGATGTTCCTGCTCACGGGGTTTGAGCGCTTCGGCCGACCCAGCATCGGTTCGTGGGTGAGCTACGGCCTTGGCAGCGAAAACGAGAACCTTCCCGGATTCGTGGTTCTCATCACCGGCCAGGTTCTGGGCGCAGGCAACAGCGCCTTCGGAAGCGGATTTCTGCCTACCATCCACCAAGGCATCCAGTTCCGCTCAAAGGGCGACCCGGTCCTCTATCTCTCCAACCCGAAGGGAGTCTCCGACAAGGAACGCAAGCTGGTGGTGGACACCGTGAACAACCTCAATCAGGCCGCTCTCGACGACGTGGGCGATCCCGAGATCGCGACCCGGATCAGCCAGTATGAAATGGCCTACCGCATGCAGACCAGCGTCCCGGGACTGATGGACATCGCGAGCGAACCCCAACGCATCCACGAGATGTACGGCACACAACCGGGGAAAACGTCCTTTGCCAATAACTGCCTTCTGGCCCGGCGACTGGTGGAACGCGGCGTGCGTTTTGTCCAGCTTTTCGACCAGGGCTGGGACCACCACGGAGCAGTCTTCGATAATCTCCCTAACAAGACCAGGCAGGTCGACAAACCAATCGCGGCCCTTATCAAGGACCTGAAAGAACGGGGTCTTCTCGACGAAACCCTGGTGATCTGGAGTGCCGAGTTCGGACGCACTCCCATGGCCCAGGGCACAACCGGGGACGGCGCCAAGCGCTCCAAGGCCGGGCGCGATCATCACAAGGACGCCTATAGCGTGTGGATGGCGGGCGGGGGCAGCAAGGCTGGCCATGCCCACGGAGCGACCGATGAACTTGGCTATGCCATCGCCCGTGATCCCGTTCACGTGCATGACTTCAATGCCACCATCCTCCACCTTCTCGGTATCGATCACGAGCGCCTGACCTTCCGCTACCAGGGCCGGCAGTTCCGCCTCACCGACGTCCATGGAAAGATTGTAAAGGGCGTCCTCGCTTGAAGAGGGCCGCATAATCCATCCGCTTCAGCGGCCAGGGATGCCTCCTAGCCCTGCATCGCATCCCCTATAAAGGAAAGGATCTCCCTGCGACCGTCCCCCGTCTTGGCCGAGCAGGTGAAAACGGCGGGATCGCCCTCGCTCCAGTCCTTCATCGCTTCCAGAAAGAGCATCACGTTCTTCCTCAGCGCTGAGTCCCTGCTCTTCTCAGCCTTGGTGAAAACCAGTGCGAACGGCACCGCTCCCTCCACCAGCCACTGTACGAACTCGAGATCGATCCGCTGAGGAGGATGACGTGAGTCTATCAGCACAAAGGCACAGAAAAGATTCTCCCGCTCAATGAGATAGGCTGCAATGAACTCCTGGAAACGCGTTCGATCGGCCTTGGACACCTTGGCATATCCATAGCCAGGAAGATCCACCAGGCTCCAGCTCCCGTTGATGGTGAAGAAATTGATTTCCCGGGTTCGCCCCGGGCTGCCGGACACCCGTGCCAGTCCCTCCTTATCAGCCAGAAGATTGAGGAGGGACGACTTGCCCACGTTGGAGCGTCCGATGAAGGCGAACTCAGGGAGCTTCGACTCCGGACAGCCGTCGAAACTGACAGCCCCACACTCGAATATGGCCGATTGGATTTTCACGGTCGTCAAAATTCTACATCATGGAGCAGGCTGTAGGCTCGTCCCCTCCCACAATTACACCCAGGCCGCTCGAAGCAACTCCTTCAGGCGCTCTTTCTCCGTGGCCGAAGTCTTCGCTACGAATCCGCGGGCGTGCGCAAAATGCACGTCGTCCTCTGCGTCGATCCGGGTGAACTCCAGTCGCGGGTGATCGTTGTGACGAGAGAGCCCATAGCCGCTGCCCCGCCGGTCCGGATAGACCAGGCCCGCCACGTTCTCCGATTCGCCGATCGAATCGAGATAGCGCCCAAACCCCATCGAGGGTTCGGCCGGGAGCGGATTGGTCCGTGGCATGAACAGGACCTTGAAGGAGTCCGCACCGTTGGCCTCCAGCGTCCAGAGCTCGCCATGCTCACCGATGTAGGTGAGCCGCTCGCGCAGGGTCTTCAAATACTCCAGGAGATCCTCTCCCACCCAGCGCATCATCTCGTAGAGCAAATCGCCAGGGTCGAGACGCCTGGCTTGTGCAAAGCGTCGCAACAGGGTCACATCCATCGGCGAGTTGAGCTTGCTCATGATGTCGCGCTCAACGCCCAGCCACTTGGCCGTCCCGCCTGCCCCCCGGGTGTCGAACCACTCCGCGGGCTCGAGCCAGTCGCAGAACATTTTTGCGTCTTCGTAGAGCCCGAGGTCCTGCAACACAAGGGACAGCGCACAGATCGGATCGTGATCGCGCGGGAACTGGTGATGATCAAAATTTCCCCGCTCCGGCTCATGTTCTCCACCCACATCGACCACCAGCACTGCGGAGTTGTCGAGATCGCCCTGCTCCGGCTCACGCCGCTCGATCGGAGCCCCGTGCTGCGCCACCAGCAAACTGCAGGCCAGGTAGTCGTCTTTGTGCGCGCCACCCGGGTGCGTGAGGATCAGTTCGATGGACATGAGAGGCGGGACGGTAGGGAGTTGCGGACGGAGAGCAAGCCCTTGCACCGGGCGGAATGGCAGCGCTGGAACTTATCGCCCCTCCCGCAGGGGAACCGACTGGTTTTCGGCGCAGACCTCACCGGGCCCGATCTCCCTTCCGAGGCCGATTGCCTCCATCCCTTCTTCTCAGCTCCCCACCCTACATTCGCTTCAGGGTCAGCAGGCGAAACTCCATTGCTTCCGCTCCCGGAATCTCAGTGGCGCGGAGAGTCAGTTCGCCCTTCCCCTTCTCAAGCACGATCTTCCCGATCGTCACGGCCTTGAAGTCCTTCACGTAAGACTCCATGCGTGGATGCAGATCGTGCTCGCCCCCGAACTCGGGAACGTCGTGCGCTTCGGCGATCTGGAACCTGAGGGTCGCGTCGTTGAAACTCAGCTCGCACTTCGCTCCCGCCTCCCTGGCCGCGTAGTAGAGGACCACCTCGTAAATCCCGCTGGCGGCAACCTCGGCGCCGAAGGTGATCCGATCCTCTGTGCTGCTCCAGTTGCGGAAGTAGGAACAGTTGGGAAATCTGTTAGAACGCTTGATTCCTCCGTGCGACTTCCCATCGCGGGCCGGAAGCTGGGTCAGAGGCGAGTCGGGATGAGCGATCACGAAGGGACGCTTGTCCTCGAAATAGGTGGGCATGAATTCCTCGCGATGCCTTGCTGCCGCCATGCCCAGTTCCTCGACAACCTTTGGGTGCCTGGCAGCCACATTGGTTTTTTGCCCGGGATCCGCAACCATATCGTAAAGCCTCGCCTTGTCATCAAGCCGGAAGCGTTGGTTTCTCACGCTGATCCTGTTCTTCCACTGGTTGATGAGAACCCGGTCAGGCCAAGAGTCGGCTGTGGATCCGGGCTTTTCGAGCAACTGCTTCAAGCTGACTCCATCCAGTGGCTTCCTGTTGGCAGGGGGGACTCCGGCAAGATCGCAAAGGGTGGGGAGTAAGTCGCGCGCGCTGGCAATGTGCGGAATCTCGGTCCCGGGCGCGATGACGCCCGGCCAGCGGAGGTAGAGCGGACTGCGCACCCCTCCTTCATCGGTCGATCCCTTGCGGCCCTTCATCCCGCCATTCCAACGCACGCCATTCGGCCCGTTGTCATGAAACCACACCACGATGGTGTCGTCCTCGATGCCCAGGCTCTCCAGCATGGCGAGTACGCGTCCGACGTTCCAATCGAGGTTTTCGCACATCGCGAGCGCACTCCTCTTGTGGGTCTGCAACTCCTTCCCGGGTTGTTGCCCGTTCACTTTCACAAGCGGCCGGTCCTTGAAGCGCTGCCAAAACCTGTCGGGCACCTGCATGGGAGAGTGCGGGGTGTTGTAGGGGAGATAGGCGAAGAAGGGCTTCTTCCCCTTCACCGCATCCGTCATGAACCTCATCGCCTTGTTGGTGAAGTCATCGATGCAGAATCCCTCCCCCTTCACGATGCGGCCGTTTTGCTCGAGCATGGGGTCGAAGTAGTTGCCCCAGTGGCCACTGCAGAAGCCATAGAATTCGCCGAACCCGCGACCATTGGGATGGTAGGGATACTGCATCCCGTTGTGCCACTTGCCAAAGGCACCAGTGGCATAGCCGGCCTCCTTGAAAAGATCGGCCACCGTGGTTTCGTCAAGATCCATGCGCTCGCCTCCCGCCGAAGTGGAATAGACTCCGGAATGGGCGTGGTGCCGGCCGGTGAGAAACTCGGCCCGCGTCGGCGAACAGACCGGGCAAACATAGAAGCGGTCGAAACTGGCTCCATCACGCTTGAGGGAATCGATATGCGGCGTGCGCAAGTCCGTGTTTCCAGAGCTGGTCAGATCCCCCCAGCCCTGGTCATCACTGAGAAACACCAGGACATTTGGCTGGTCCGCAACAGCGGGAACGGCCGCAATTCCCTGCAGCAGGATGGAAAACAGAGCGTGCTTCATCGACGTGCATCATCGTGGCGGGAACGTCCGGGGCATTGAAGCAAATTCCTCGTCGTAATGAACGCAACAAGCGAAAGGGAACGGCAACGAACCGCAAGCCTTTGGTCGGTCCCACATTCTATTGACCATCGCCGCCGGCTGACGTACACGCCTATCCCTTCAGTCCCCGCCGGTCATGCCCGCTCCCACGATCATCTACACCGAAACCGACGAAGCTCCCGCTCTCGCAACCCGTTCCCTGCTTCCCATCATCCAGCGGTTTACCAGGTCATCGGGAATCCGGGTAGAGACCCGCGATATCTCACTGGCGGGCCGCATTCTCGCCAACTTTCCCGATCTCCTCACCAAGGAGCAGCGGGTTGAGGACGCCCTGACGGAGCTCGGAACCCTCGCCAGAACACCCGAGGCCAACATCATCAAGCTCCCCAATATCAGTGCCTCCGTCCCCCAGCTCAAGGCTGCCATCGGAGAACTGCGCGACCAGGGCTACCAACTTCCCGACTACCCCGAAGACCCCACGAGTGCCGGAGAGCTCGAGATCAAGGCGCGCTACGACAGGGTCAAGGGCAGCGCGGTGAATCCGGTCCTGAGGGAGGGTAATTCGGACCGGAGAGCCCCCAAGGCCGTCAAGGAGTATGCCCGCAGCAACCCGCACTCCATGGGCGAGTGGTCGAAGGACTCGAAAACGAATGTCGCCACCATGGGCGCCAGCGATTTTCGCTACAAGGAGAAGTCCTTCACGACCGGAACGGACTCCACCTTCCAGATCGAGTTCGTCGACCAGCACGGCAGCACGGGTGTCATGAAGACCGCCGCGCCGCTCCTCGCCGGCGAAGTGGTCGACGCCACTGTGATGAGCAGCAAGGCCCTGGTGTCATTTCTCGATCACCAGATCGCACGCGCCAGGGAAGAGGGCATCCTCTTCTCCCTCCATATGAAGGCCACCATGATGAAGGTCTCCGACCCGGTCATCTTCGGTCACTGCGTCCGCGTCTACTTCCGTGACCTGATTGCCAGGCACGGCCCGATCCTCGACGAACTCGGCGTTGATTTCAACAACGGCTTCGGTGATCTCCTCACCAAGATCGAGACCCTTCCGGAGGACAGGCGATCCGCAATCAAGACCGACATCCAGTCCTGCTACGAGAAGGGCCCCGCTCTCGCCATGGTGAACTCCGACAGGGGAATCACCAATCTGCACGTGCCGAGCGACGTCATCATCGATGCCTCCATGCCGGCCATGATCCGCGATTCGGGTAAGATGTGGAACGCGCAGGGCGAACGTCAGGACGCCCTCGCGGTCATTCCCGACAGCTCCTACGCCGGTGTCTACCAGGCCACCATCGATTTCTGCCGCGAGCACGGCGCCTTCGATCCCGCCACCATGGGCACCGTCCCCAACGTCGGACTGATGGCGCAGAAGGCCGAGGAGTACGGATCTCACGACAAAACCTTCCAGGCACCGGGCGACGGGACGATCCGCATCGTCGACGACGAGGGCAACGTCCTCCTTGAACATCCCGTTGAAAAAGGCGACCTCTGGCGGGCCTGCCAGACGAAGGATGCTCCCATCCGTGACTGGGTGAAACTGGCGGTCAGTCGTGCCCGCGCCACCGGCACCCCGGCCGTCTTCTGGCTCGACGAGAACCGGGCCCACGACGCGCAACTCATCTCAAAGGTGACGATCTACCTCTCCGGACACGATACCGAGGGACTCGACCTGCGCATCCTTGCCCCGGTGGAAGCCTGCCGTTTCACCCTGGAGCGACTCAAGGCGGGCCAGGACACCATCTCCGTCACCGGCAACGTCCTGCGCGACTACCTCACCGACCTCTTCCCCATCCTCGAAGTGGGCACCAGTGCCAAAATGCTCTCCATCGTTCCGCTCATGAACGGTGGCGGGCTGTTCGAGACCGGCGCGGGCGGATCCGCACCCAAGCATGTCCAGCAATTCGTGGAGGAAAATCACCTCCGCTGGGATTCCCTGGGAGAGTTCCTGGCTCTTGCCGTCTCCCTCGAACACCTTGCCGGGAGATTCGACTCCTCCAAGGCCCGCGTTCTGGGCGAGACCCTGGACGAGGCCAGCACCCAGTATCTCCTCAACAACAAGGCCCCCTCGCGCAAATGTGGGGAACGGGACAACCGGGGAACACATTTCTACCTGGCCCTCTACTGGGCCCAGGCACTTGCCGCGCAGGATGCAGACCCCGAACTCAAAACCGAGTTTGCTCCCCTCGCCGAGCAACTGGGTGCCGCCGAAGAGCACATCCTGGCCGAACTGGGCAGCGTGCAGGGGCAAGCGGTCGAATTGGGCGGCTATTACCAACCCGACGAAGCCAAGGCCAATGCCGCCATGCGGCCCAGTGAGACGCTGAATGCCATCCTGACGAAATAAAGGGACCGCTGGAAACAACTTCCCGCTAGTCTCCTTTCCGAATTGGCCTATGGTTTTTTCTGTGTCCCCATTTCCGTTCATGCCCCCTTCCCCCCAACGATCCCTGCTGGTCCTTCTCTATGGCGTGACCACGGCCACCCTTCCCGGGGCCGAACCTGCCATCAACTCCGTGGGACACTCTCCGGGAGGCAAGATCGCTTTCGAGCTGAAATCTGAATCTGGAATGTATCATATCCTGCGGCGAGCCCGCACTCTGTCGCAGCTGACCCGCGGCCGCCCCGTGGCCATGGTGAGGGGCAGCTCCAATCCCACCACTATCGCGGATTCTTCCCGCCCCAAGGACCAGGGATACTATCAGGTCACTCATCTCACTTCGGCAACCACCCGGGACTCCGACCGCGACGGGTTCTCCGACTGGCTCGAGCTGGCTCGACCTGGCTACTTCAATCCCCTCAATCCGGCCCCACCGGTCGAGCGGGCCCAAGGCGCCATCATGGTGGTAAACCGGACCCACTTCGAGCAACTGTCGGCCCGGGACGACCGGCCGGGAGCGCAATCCGTACGCGAAATCAAGTTTCTCGTCTACGATGTTCATACCAGCACCCCGGTCCTCTACTTCGCCAACAGCAATCGTTACCAGTACCACTTCGACTTCACCAGCCAGGTCGTGAACCGCTACAACGACATCGGTCTCTTCAACAACGAAACATACTTCGACAATACCCGCCGCAAGAATCTGGCCGGAAGCCTCATCGCGCACGACAACTACGTGGACGACAAGGGACGAGAAGGGCTCTACACCGTCGAGTTCTGGCCCACCGATCCGGTTGCCTTCAGATTCGTGGAAAAGGGCTACGAGCTGATCGCAGCCGCCATGCCCTTCGTGGACGGCAATATCGCCTACCACCCCGCCAGCGAAACACAGCGTCGCTGGCACAACGACGAGAAGGAGGACTACGACAACTCCTATATCAACGTGGTTCAGACCGAAGACCTCTACGCCAATGTGGTCTACACCGGACTCAACCCGGGCGAGGGCTATGGACGGCTCCGCGTGGTCAACGGTACGGAAACGCTCTCTGTGCGCGATATCGTGATCTTCCGCAACATCCCGAACGATCTCACTCATGTGGCGGGCATCATTACCGAGATCCCGCAAACGCCCCTCTCCCACATCAACCTCAAGGCCAAGCAGAACAACACCCCGAATGCCTTCATCAAGGATGCCTCCACCCACCCCGAGATCGCACCCTTTCTCGATCAGAACATCTACTACAAGGTCACCGCGGACGGCTTTGAAATCCGGGCCGCCACCGATGCGGAGGTGGACGCCTGGTTCGAGGCAATCCGCCCCGAGAATCCCCAGATTCCACAACGTGATCTCAGCATCACCGAAATCCGCCCCCTCTCCCAGGTCCAGTTCAACGATTCCGACGCCTTCGGTGCCAAGGCTGCCAACGTGGCCGAACTGCGCCGGATTCTCCCACGGAATGCCCCGAACGGCTTCGCCATCCCGTTTTACTTCTACGACGAGTTCATGAAGTTCAACGGCCTCTACGACGAGGCCCAGGCCATGATGGACCAGTCGCTCTTCCAGAACTCTCCTCTCTTCCGGTCCGCCCTGCTCGAAAAATTCCGCGACGACATCGAGGACGCTCCGCTTCCGGCCTGGATGTCGGAGGCCATTACCAGCCTGCGGAACAGCTTGGGGCCGGGCACGACCCTGCGGGCACGCTCCAGCACCAACAATGAAGACCTCGAGGGCTTCAACGGGGCCGGTCTCTACAGCTCTTTCACCCACGGTCTTGATGAGGGCCCTTTCGAGAAGACCGTCAAACAGGTCTGGGCCAGTCTGTGGAACTACCGTGCCTTCGAAGAGCGCGACTTCTGGCGCATCGCCCACTTTTCCGCTGCGATGGGTGTGCTCGTCCATCCCAACTACGAGAATGAGCAGGCCAACGGCGTGGGCGTCACCACCAACATCTTCGACCCCCGCTGGGAAGGACACTACGTCAATGTGCAGATCGGCGAAAACCTGGTCACCAATCCGGAGGCCGGATCCATCCCGGAAGAATACCTCATCGCCCGCCTGGCGGGATCCTCCGACGAGATTCAGTACATCCGCTTTTCAAACCAGCTCCCGGAGGGAGAGACCGTTCTGACCCGCAATCAGGCCCTCGACCTCAAGGCCAAGATGAACCTTGTCCACAGCCACTTCCGCTCCAAGTACAACCCGGGGAACACCTCCACCTGGGCCATGGAGGTCGAATTCAAGATCACCGAAACCGGGC
>JAAZXD010000630.1:0-265 GCA_014240355.1 Roseibacillus sp.
CCTGTAATCCTGGAATAGGCGGAATCCTAACGCTAGGTTGCCAAGCTCGGATTGTTATCTCCTGACCGATTTTGATACCCTTACCCTTCACTATACTTTTAACTTTAATGATAACTTTAAATATCTTGTCTCGATTAATGCCTATTGATTTCTCTACTTTTGATTTTGAAATCTTTGAAGAAACCTCTATCACCTTACCAGTAACAACGAGATCAGAACTTTCATTAAGTTCTTTGGGACTCATTGGAGGAACTGCCGAAAAAAC
>JAAZXD010000630.1:275-766 GCA_014240355.1 Roseibacillus sp.
AAGTTATAATTGCAATGTAAATATTCATTATCAATTATTTATATATGGACCGCGAACATAATACGTATATACGGAGTTTAGTATTGTAAAAAAGCGCGCCCGAGAGGAGTCGAACCCCTAACCTCCTGATCCGTAGTCAGGCACTCTATCCAGTTGAGCTACGGGCGCTAATTAAGAAATCCAGTGACCAGATCTGCTTAAAACGAGCACGGAAACTACCAACTCAGAGTTTATCCGCAAGATAAAGTTTAATTGTTTTGTCTTAAGATTATCTGTCTTGGCTGATTCGGTGCCACTAAATACCTAATAAGGCGAAATTATTTAAAATTGGCCTTATTTCATAATGTAAGTCGTATTTCTTTTTGCCCCTTGCTTCTTTAAACCTTTGATATTCTTAAGAACATTCCTTACTTGATTTACTGGCCTGCCCACTTTTTTGCATATTTCAGAAATACTCCGAGGAGTACGTGATAAATATTTGGTTATCTGAT
>JAAZXD010000631.1 GCA_014240355.1 Roseibacillus sp.
GAGACAGCTTGCCCCGGCGTGCAAAAGCCGAGCACATCCGCGAGGCGCGGGAAGGTTGTCTCCTTGCCGTGGCTCATCCCCATGCCGCCGCCGGCGGTGACTGTGTAGCCGACGATTTTTTCGTCCTCGATGATGGCGATGAAGCCGAGGTCGTGCGCGAACACATCGACGTCGTTGCTCGGCGGGACGGCGATGACAATCTTGAATTTGCGCGGCAAGTAAGTCTTGCCGTAGATCGGCTCGGCTTCCGGCTCGGGACTTGGCGTCACGTTTTCCTTCTCGCCGTTTTCGTCGGTCAGCCAAATCTCGTGGTACGCCCGCGTCGCCGGCGTGAGGTGGGCGCTGATCGCCTTGGCCATCTCCAGCGCCTCGGCGTGCAACTTGGATTGGTACGGGTTCGGGTTGCACATCACGTTGCGGTTCACGTCGCCGCACGCCGCGATCGTGTCCATCAACGAGTCGTTGATTTTCCGGATGGTCGTCTTGAGATTTTTTTTGATGATGCCGTGCAATTGGAACGCCTGGCGAGTGGTGAGTTTGAGCGTGCCGTTGGCGTAGTCGGTGCAGAAGCGATCCATGTCCAGCCACTGTTGCGGCGTGCAAACCCCGCCGGGCACGCGCACGCGCGTCATGAACGCAAAGGCCCGTTCCTGCTTGGCCTTGCGCCGCTCCCCTCGCAGATCGCGATCATCGAGGACGACCGAATCGTCGGCTACACAGTCACCGCCGGTGGCGGCATGGGGATGAGCCAC
>JAAZXD010000632.1 GCA_014240355.1 Roseibacillus sp.
CGACGGCCAGCTGTGCGTCGGGCCCAAGGTCTTCCGCATCAAGCCGGTGGTCAGCACGGGCTTCACGGGGAGTGTGGCACTGACTCTGAACTACGGCGCCCTGCCCTCCGGCGGACAAGTGACGGCCTTCTCCACCTGGCGCTTCCAGCTGTGGTATCGCGATCCAACCGGCGGGCCTGCAGGCTCGAACACGACCGACGGGCTGATGGTCACGTTCTGTCCGTAGGTGTCCCAGAGGCCCCCTCCCCCAGCCCAGCGTTGCGGCTTGGGGGGGATGTGCGAGGATGGGGGTCATTCACCAAAAGGTGTTGGTGCTGAGGTAGGGCTACTTGGGGATGAGGTAGCCGTGAGCGCTCGCGTCACAGATCTCGGTGACAGCCGAAGCCTCTGATCAGGCCGCCCCCATCCGGAAGACCGCCCAGGGACTCTCCTCGCGGCTGCGCACCACGGCCGAGGTCACATGGAAGCCCAGCATCTGGCGCTACCCCGGCGCTCGGAGAGCACGCCAGAAGACCCCGGCCCGTTCCCCGTTGAGCTTGGAAGGTGGCGGAAACAGGGTGAGGGCCTCGTAGATAACCCAGAAAGGTGTCCGCTGGGGGCAATTGCGGTCATGAGACAGTGATCGGAAGCGTTCGGCTTCGGCCAGCGCTAGACCCCAACCCTCCCTCACCATGATCCCCTCCCCTGCAAGCACCTTCCTGTCCGCCCGCACGACCCTTCTTCAGCACGCCCGTCGCGTTGCGGTCACCGCC
>JAAZXD010000634.1 GCA_014240355.1 Roseibacillus sp.
GCTGGCGCCGTCAGTTACGAGGACCATCACCTTGCTCTTGGCGTCCCGGGAATTCAGGCGGGTGGTGGCGGCGGCGATTGCGGAACCGATGGCTGTGCCGTTGGAATCGAGGTCGCCGATTCCGAGTTCCCTGAGACGGTTGACGAGCCAGGAATGATCGAGGGTAACGGGGCAGACCGAGTAGGGCCTGGCACCAAATGCAATCAAACCGATTCGATCGTCAGGGCGTTGCTGGATGAATCGTTCGATTACCTCCTTGGCTGCCGTCACGCGCTGTTTCTTGCGACGAAATGTGCCCGATGCATTATCCTCGTAGAAGTCATCGGTCTTCATGGACTCGGAAACATCGAGGGCGACAAGGATATCGATGCCGCTGGAAGAACGGGTGGTGAGGATATCCCTCCACTGGGGTCGTGCCATTGCGATTCCGCAGGCAAGGAGAGCCAGGGCCAGAAAGAGTGGACTGAAGGCTCCGCTCAGTTCCCGGGGTCTTGTGCCAACGGAGGAAAGAATGCTGAGGGAAGGGAAGTCGATGCCGGATTCGGAACCCCGGACATTTCTGAGGAAGAGGAGAGGAGGAATGAGCAGAAGACTGAGAAGCCACCAGGGGTGCTGGAAGGCAAAGTGCTGGAGAAAGTCGCTCATGCTATGTGACGTTCTCGGGTGGACTCGAGTCCCTGGAGGATCCGGAGTGAATCGTCGATCATCCGCTCGCTGGTGGAGGGATCTAT
>JAAZXD010000635.1 GCA_014240355.1 Roseibacillus sp.
CCACGAGATCGACGGTTTGGAGATGCCTCAGGACGGCGGCAAGCTTGACGCGTCGGTGGTCAAAGACTTCGAGGTGTGGATTCGCAACGGCGCCTTTGATCCCAGGGATGCGGCACCCACCAATCAGGAGCTTGAGGCGCTTACCTCTTGGGCCGCAAAGCTCGAGCGACGCAAGCAGTGGTGGAGCCTGCAGCCCATTGTTGTGCCTTCGGTGCCAGGGACCGGTGACTGGTCCGAGCATCCCGTCGATCGTTTTATTCAGCGAGGAATGAACGAGCGCGGTCTGGTGCCCGCCCCTCTGGCGGACCGCCGCACGCTTGCGAGGCGCCTGTACTACGCCCTCCTCGGATTGCCTCCAACCCCGGAGGAGCTACGGGAGTTTCTTGGGGACGAGGATCCAGATGCGATAGGCCACCTTATCGATCAACTCCTCGCTTCACCGCGCTACGGCGAGCGGTGGGCGCGACACTGGATGGATCTCGTTCGGTACGCAGACTCTCACGGATCAGAGGGTGATCCCCGAATTCCTCACGCCTACCAGTATCGCGATTATCTGATTAGGGCTTTCAACCAGGATCTGCCCTATGACCAGTTCGTCCGGGAGCATGTGGCCGGTGACCTGCTCAGCCAGCCGCGGCTGAACACTGAGCTGGGGATCAATGAATCCGCGATAGGAACGGCGCATTGGCGCCTAGTGTTTAATGGGTTTGCACCTACCGACGC
>JAAZXD010000636.1 GCA_014240355.1 Roseibacillus sp.
ATATCCTTGGGCAACGCATGCATCGGCCAGTGCGCAGTGGTGTAGGCCACGTAGAGAAACACTGGCTTATCCGGCGACTCTTTCGCGTGTTCCTGAAGAAACATCACCGCGTTGTCGCTGATGGCGTCGGTGTAATAGTAGATCTTGGGCTGATATTTCCCGTCATTCACCGGCGTGATAAAGCTGTTTGCGCGACACAAGGTGGCCGGATCATAGAAACTGCCTGCGCCAATGATGGTGCCGTAAAATTTTTCAAAGCCGCGCTGCAACGGCCAGTTGTTCTTGGGGCCCTCCGGCCGCGTATGCTTGGTCACATGCCTCTTGCCGCTCATGTACCGGCGGTAACCGGCCACGCTTAGTGCCTCGGCAATCGTCACCACATCCCGGCCCAGTTCTCCACGGTAGCCGGGCAATTTATTGTCCCCCGTCATCAAGCCGATGCCAGCCTGATGCGGGTACATGCCTGTGAGCAACGAAGCTCGCGTGGGGCAACAGCGCGACGTGTTGTAAAACTGCGTAAATCGAATCCCCTTTTTCGCCAGCCGATCAAGCGTCGGTGTCTTGATCTCGCTCCCGTAACAACCGATGTCCGAAAAACCCATGTCATCAGCCATGATCAAGACAATGTTCGGCTGCTTGGTTACGTCAACCGCTGAAACCAGCAGAGCAAACCTCATTACGAATAGAGTAAGGATCACTTTCTTCATTCCGTC
>JAAZXD010000637.1 GCA_014240355.1 Roseibacillus sp.
AATGAAGGTATTGTTGAAATATGGAGCTGATCCCACATTGGTGTTTACACAGGGTGATAATAAATGGAACGCCTTGGAACTCGCTGCAGATCGGGGATACGACAAGACTCTCGCCATCTTAAAGCGGCACATGTCGGAGCGAGAGAACTGATGTGCCGCCGGCGAAGATGAGTAACTAGGTCTCATTCAGCACCCCATCCCCGTGCAGGAACCAGGGTGCGGTGCACGGGTAAGGGTGCGGTGCACGCGGTAAGCTGTGCAGGCACCCCACAGCCTGCAAAGGTGCAGGAAGCAGGGTGCGGTGCACGGGTTGAGGGTGCAAAGGTGCAGGAAGCAGGGTGCGGTGCACGGGTTAAGGGTGCAGGGTGTCGTGTCCGCTTACAGAGCTACCAAGCCTTCGCGATCTCTTCCTAACCTTGGTCTCACAAGCAAGACTTTCCGCGCTCGCTAGAAGGCCAATCCCCGTCCAATGAGGGCCTTCCGGAGGAGGGTCCTCTCATAGTTTTCTTGCCATTTGGGTCGGAGCCAGCGAGCAAGGAGGTATGGCGACGAATACGTCCTCCAGTTCCAGCCGACGCGGATTTCTAAAGAGCACGACCGGCGCCGGTCTCCTGATCTGCAGCAGCCGCGTGGCCTTCGGCTACCAGGCCAACGAGCTCCTCAACATTGCGGCGATCGGCGTCGGCGGAAGAGGAGAGGATAACGTCAACGGG
>JAAZXD010000638.1 GCA_014240355.1 Roseibacillus sp.
GGAGCCAACGAGGGCGTCATCAAAATGCTTCAGGAGATCGGTGTCGACAAGGTGGACGACTTCATCGCCGACTGCCTGAAGAACAAAAAGAAAATCATGGGCATCGGCCACCGCGTTTACAAAGTGCTCGACCCCCGCGCGCCACACCTGCAGAGCATGGCCCAGAAGCTCGGCGCCAAGCTCGGCGAAACCAAGTGGCTCGACATGAGCGAGCGCATCGCCGAGATCATGCTGCGCGAAAAGAACCTCTACCCGAACGTCGATTTCTACTCCGCCACCGTGTACTACTCGCTCGGCATCCCGACCGATCTCTTCACGCCGATCTTCGCCATCGCGCGCACATCCGGCTGGACCGCACACGTGCTTGAGCAACTGGCCGACAACCGCCTCATCCGTCCGAGTGGCGTTTATGACGGCCCGGACAATCTCAAGTTCCAGCCAATCAGTGAACGCGGAGCCAAGCGCCTGACCAATCTTTATGAAACGAGCATTCCTCGTTTTTTATTTCGGCATTGGGTTTTGTTTGGGGTCGTACGGCATCAGGCTCCAATCGGAGCAGAAAGGGGAGGCCGGAAGTTTGGCTCCGTTGTAAAGATTCCACTGTTTATCTTCTGGTGCTTGTGGATGGCAAGCGTACCGAACCGCCCTTGGCTCGTTCACTTCAACGCTACTGACAGCAACCATGTTACCACGAATAAGC
>JAAZXD010000639.1 GCA_014240355.1 Roseibacillus sp.
TCATCATATCTTGATTTGTTGATATCAAACGAATCACTTGCGACTGAAATCACATTTTTATGGGCAAAAACTACATTTTCTCGTCCGAGTCGGTTGGCGAAGGCCATCCCGACAAAGTATCCGACACTATTTCCGACGCTGTGCTGGACGCCTGCCTCGCGCAGGATCGCCGTAGCCGGGTCGCCTGCGAGACATTCGTCAAAAGCAACGTTGTCTGCGTCGGCGGCGAAATTACGACCAAGGCCAAGTTCGACGTCGAGCAGGTCGTGCGCGATGCCATCCGCGGGATCGGCTACGTGAACGACGATGATGTGTTTCACGCCGACAGCGTGTTCATCAACAATTACCTGACCGCGCAGAGTCCGGACATTTCGCAGGGCGTCGATGCCAAAGCCGCGTCCGGCAAAGCCACCGCCGAGCAGGGCGCGGGTGACCAAGGGCTGATGTTCGGCTTCGCCTGCGACGAGACGCCGGAACTGATGCCGGCGCCGATCATGTACGCGCACAAACTGGGCCGGCAACTGACCAAGCTGCGCAAGGCGGGCAAGGCCAAGTGGCTCCGCCCCGACGCCAAGAGTCAAGTCTCCGTGCAGTACATCAACGACAAGCCGGTGAAGATCACCAACGTCGTGATCTCCACCCAGCACGCCGCCTCCGCCTCGAACAAGACGATTCGCG
>JAAZXD010000063.1 GCA_014240355.1 Roseibacillus sp.
TACCGTCCGCCCATGGACCTGGGGATCACTGGACGTACCGCGCTGGTCACCGGCGCCTCGACAGGGTTGGGGCTGGCCTCGGCCCGGGCCCTGGCCTTCACCGGCAACGAGGCCGCCCTCACCCGTCTGGCCAAACAACTCGCCACCCCCGGACTGATCCGCGAGTCGCTTCGTGGGATCAGTGATATCCAGAGCGCCCCCCTCATTCCGATTCTCCTCAATCTCCTCCCTGACCTCGAGGAAACCGACCTCAACTACGCCGCAATTCTTACCGGACTGCAGAATCAGGAATGGAAGAAGGTCACCGCTGGCATGGCTGATTTCATCAAGAGCGGCGACGAAAAACGCGTGCGTAGCGCTGCCCGCCTCATAACCACCCTCACGCGTTCCCCGGAACTCGGTCCCCCTCTTCGCGAAGCCCTTGCTGAGGCCACCCAGACCGAGACGATCGAGGCGGGCCTGATCGCCCTCGGTTCCGCGGCCATGAATCCTGACGAGCACCACCAGTTCTTCGGCAAAACCCTCAAGCACGAGGAATCCTCCATCCGCTCCCTCAGCATCCGCTGCCTGGCCCATTGCAAGGAAATCAACCACTACGACATCCTGCGCGAGAGTCTGGTCGACGAGGATCCCGAAGTGATCCGGGCCGCTCTGAGCGCACTCAAGCGCCAACCGGCCGTGAACGCCCCCCAGGGCAGGCTCGTGGCCTACCTCGAAGCTCCCCTCTCCAGCGACGACGAGACCGTCCGCGCCCTGGCCTATGAAGTCCTCGCCCACGCAGGAAGTGAAGCGGACTTCCGCCCCGCTATGGCCGCGTTGGAGGAACTCCTGACCGGCAAGGATGAGATCCTGCGTGCAGCCGCAGCCAAGGCGCTCGGCGCTCTGGCCCCGGAAGACCAGATCGGAGAAGTGGTGGCGGCCCAGGGATATCTCGCCCACTGGATGGTGATCGGCACCTTCCTCAATGACAAGGAACACAAGGCTTTCCACGAAGTACACGAACCGGAAAAGGAAATCGACTTTGAGAAAAGCTACAAGGCGACCTACATCTGGCTCCTCGAAGGCCGCAGCGACAAGCCCATTGAGCGCGAGGTCACCTGGGGCGAGGGCATCGTCGACCGGACCGACGGCAAACTTGCCATGTCCTCCCAGCTTCCCCCACCCGGATCATTCGCGGTGGGCTACGCGGTAGCCGACATCCACGTGGACACCGCGAGGGAGATCACCCTCGATATCGATGGCGATGATGCCTTCCGCATCTGGCTCAACGGTGAACAGATCTCAGAAAAGATTGCTCCCTACCAGCACCGCAAGGACTGCATCGCCGAACACAAGGGACTTCAGGTCAAGCTCGTGGCCGGAACCAACCGCTTCATCGTTAAATCCGCGAATGTAGACCACCGTTGGTGGGTGCGTCTCCGCCTCACCGATTCCAACGGGATCCCGATTCCCTTTCGAACACCATGACGCCGGGACTGCGAATGCTCCTCTGCTGTCTGCCTGTCCTCGGTGTTCCACTCTTTGCCGCTGCGGAGGTCCCGACCTCCGACCCCCGCTGGGCCAAGGCCCAGAGCGCCTACGACGCCGGTCACAAGGATGAAGGTCACAGCCTCCTGATCGAACTCGCGGAGTCTCATCCCGGCCACCTCGATCTCGCGGTGGCCTGCTACTCGACCATCCTTGAGGAGGAAGGGCGGCTCCTGAAATCCAATCCATGGATTGATCTCGCCGCTGGACGTCTCGTCGCCCTCGAACAGGTTGGCGCAATCTCTGCAAACACCCGCTCCATCCACGAGGCCGTCCCGCGGTTTATCGACAAGGCCCTGCAGGACGGGCAACAGCTCGAAGCCCGCGAAACAACCGACCGCCTCTATCGGGAGAATCCCAATGACCTCTATTGGCGCATCCGTCAGGCCTATAATTACCGCCGCATGGACCTGCTGGACACCCTTCCCCTCTACCAGAAACTCAAGGAAGACCTCGACCCCGATCACCCCCATCCCTACACCCGCGAACTCTGGAGCTGGATGGACAACGAGCTGAAGATCATCGAGAAACTGCCCCATCCCATCTACCCCCTTCCAGAGGGCACTCCCCTCGCCCTCATGTCCCCCGACGACCCGGATGGCTACTGGCGGACCGTTCTCGACCGTTCCCCCGCCGATATCCCAATCCAGGTCGATCGTGTCGCCGCCCTTGCCCGCAACCAGATCATCCCCTGGCAGGATCAGACGGGCCTCACCGATCCCCTCCGGGCTCTCGACCTCCACCTGCAGTCCAAGCCTGCCGCCGAACTTGCCGCGCTGCGCACGCTCCAGGATGATCTCTTTGCCCGGGAGAGGCTGCCAAATCAACCGAAGGAAGCCGACCTGCTCTCCCTGAGTCGCCGGTTTGCCTGGTCGGCTAAAGTCCACAGAAAGCTGCTCGCAGTAGCCAACGAGGCCCTCTGGGAAGGCCGGTCCGAATCCGCCCTGCGCAGCTTTCGTGAAATTCTCACCCACTCCGCTGATCCGGCCCTGAGGGATGCCGCCCAGGTGGGAGCGTGGACGGCTCTCAAGCTGATCGGAGCATTCGGCGAGCTGCGAGCCTTCGCTGACGCCATCGACCCCGGCAAGACGTATCCCTGGATGGGCAAAACTGCCAAGGGAGCACAGATCAGGGCGGAGCTTCGCAAGGGAGTTACCACCCCCCCTCCGACCCAGGCGCCTTCTCTCAAGGGGCTGAGCCAGCACGTCCTCCAGCTCCCTCCAGTTTCCCCCTGGCCTACCGACACCCCTGCCATCGGTTTTGGGATCGATCTCCAGATCGCTGGATCGCAGATCATCGCAAGTGGCCGCAACCTGCTGGTGAGCTACGATGCAAACGATTCGGGAACTCCTCTATGGTCCCATCTTCAACCCCATCCGATCGAACATCATCGCCACACCGGATTTCACCCCGGCTACTTCCGTCCGCTCATCCTCGACGACACCCTCTACACCCGTTGGGGTCTCACCTCCCTCCCCAATGGGATTGCAGCCTTCGAACTGGCCGGGGGTCAACCTCTCTGGTCCTACGGCTACGACCGCGGCAGGTCTCCCTATTCAAGCGGGGTCCCCATGGGCGACCCTGTGGCTGCGGACGGCGGCCTCTTCTATCTGCAGTGGCATACCCCCGGTGGTGTCACCGACCGCAACCGGACCGTGAGTCTCATCCATTTCGATCCCAACGAGCGGCGACCCCGCTGGTCGGCTGATCTCGTCAGAGCGGGCCGGGCCGCCGATATCAGCGGGAGCATGCAACGGTCTGCCCCACAAAATACCATTTACGGGAATGCCGTCACCGTTCATCGGGGGGCCGTCTACTGCAACACCAACGCCGGCATGATCATCCGCTGTGACGTGCGCGACGGTCGCGTCGACTGGATTCACAATTACCGCCGGCAGAACTCCAGCCTCGTCCCCGAAAACCTGGGCGCGAAACCGATTATCAGCGGCAGCATGGTCATCTGCATGCCCCGGGATGATGGGCGGATCTTCGCCCTCGACCAGGACACCGGTCTTCTCGTCTGGGACAATCCCCTCGTGATGGGAACCGAGATGATCGGAGTCTCCGGGCACACCCTCGTCGTGCGAGGCGCAGGAGTCCTCTCCGGGCTGGACATCAAGACCGGCATAGCCCGCTGGTTCCGTCCTCTCCCCCTGGGGGCTCTCGGACGCGCACTTCTTCGGGGGGATTCTGTCTACCTCGGATCAGTCAGCGAGGTGACGCGCATCGAGGCCCTTACGGGCAAGGCGCTGGAGCGCCGCCCCTGGGCCCTCGGCGAGGCCCGGCCTCTGGCATTCACCATCGCCCACAACAGGATCTTCGTGATGAGTGACAATCCTGCCCCAGACCGCAGACACAACATCGGCGAACCCCTGGCCCGTATCAAGGCGTCACCCGCCTCTCTCAAGCTCCCGCTCCGACGCACCTGGAGCCTCACCCGCAGCGATGCCCGGATCGCCCTCGCCCCGGCCTCCTCGGGATTGCGGGACACCGCCTACCTTCTCTCCGGCGGCATCCTCGAATGTCTCGACCTCAGCCCCAGCGGATCGATCAAATGGCGCCGCTTCGTGGACGCCCACAATGCATCCCTGTCCTTCGTTGGCGAAAAGCTCTTCCTCGTGGAAAACGGACGTTCGCGCCGCGGTCGTAACCGGGCCGTCGCCCTCAGCGCCAGAAACGGACGTTTCCTCTGGGAGGCTCCTGTTCCCTCCGCCCTCGGAAATCCCTTCTTCTTCGGAACCAGGATCATGTACCACGACCGCCGCGGCAAAATGGTGGTCCTCGACCACGAGAACGGAACCCAGGCCTGGGAACGCACCTTGAACGAGGGACATCTTGTCGATCCCTACTGGGACGGCCAGAACCTGAATATCTTCCATGCCTCCAAGTGGCACGGACCTCACCACCTTGTTCTCGATCCCGCCACCGGTCGGACCATCCGGCGTAATCGTATCATTGTTGCCAACACTCCCTCTGCCAACCTGGCCCGCCCCCTGGAAAATGGATGGTTTGAAGTACGCTTTCCCGCTCGAACCGCCAGCTGGGTTCGGCTGACCGCCCTTTCCGAAGTCAATGGTGGAGGCTGGGCCTCCGCAGCGGAACTGCACGTTCTCGATGGGGACGGCAACCAACTCCCCAGGGACAAGTGGATCATCGAGGCTGAACACGAACGCAACAATGGTCTCCGGGCCCTGCCTCCCAATCTGATCGACGGTGACCCCGCCACCTGGTGGCACTCGCCGTGGAAGCATCCCGACAAACCCGCCATCGGAAAGATTGTTCCCCACCCCCATTTCATCCACATCAATCTCGGCGCACCCCACCGCATCAGCGGGTTTCAGTACCTGCCAGCCAGGATCAATAACAACAACGGCATGATTCGTGATTATGAGTTCCATGCGCGGAAGGACACCGACCCGGACTGGGGCGAGCCGGTCGCCGCCGGAATTCTTGTCAACCGCCTTCACGTCGATCGTAACCACTTCGGTCCCGGCGCCGTATTCTTAGATGCCCGCAACTACCCTGGAAACAAACAGACTGTCTTCCGCTATAATCTGGACGGCCAAGCCGCCCAGCCAGTCGAAGAAGAGGGCCATCTCCTTTCCACGCACGGACGCTATGCCCTCATCACCTCCAAGAATAAACTCATCCTGCGACGGTCCGATGATCCAAACTACCGCTTTGAACTCACGCCCCACATCGAGCACGGACGCCACGGTGACATTGTCATCGAGGGTGACCGTCTCATCATGGGGCGCCATAAGATCGCGATCGCCGACCTCAACGCCAAACGCTTCCTTGAGATCCCCGAGGATCCGAAATCACGCCGTCACCAGAATGGCAACTTCGTGCGCCTGCAGGATGGGCACTTCCTCAAGATCGTCCACCACGGCAACAAGCAGGAACTCGCCCTCATCAACATGACCACCGGGCACATCACGGAGGGAGTCCTGGAGACGCAGGTCGAGCGCTTCACCGAAGACCGCTTCCTCAAGCCCCCCCGCCAACGCCTCCTCACCTTCGACCGGACTCTCCTCTTCTACGACAACTCAACCCTGAGTGCGTGGGTGGCTGCGAATTGAATCGGGCAGGAGGCCCGGATGAATTCACCGAAGGTCTTTCCAAACCCTTCCCTGGATCATAAGGAAGAGAATGCGAATGTTCCTCGCCCTCCTCGCCGCCTGCCTCGGCTTCACCATCGCGGCCCCGGCCAGGTTGCCCAATATCGTCTACATCATGTCCGATGAGCTCGCCTACTACGAGCTCGAGCACATGGGAAACCCCTACCTCAAGACCCCGCGAATTGATGGCATGGCGAAGGATGGCATCCGTTTCACCCACGCCTTTGCCGCCGCCCCGGTCTGCGCACCCCTGCGCTGCAACCTGATGACCGGCAAACATGCCGGTCATGCCTCGGTCCGTGCCAACGACGGCGGCACGCCCCTGCGCGCCGACGAAGCCACCATCGCTTCCCTTCTCAAGGAAAAAGGCTACGCCACCGGAGGGTTCGGAAAGTGGGGTGCCGGTGGACGGGACTCCACCGGTGTGCCGGAAAAACACGGGTTCGACCTATTCTTCGGTTACTACGACCAGGTCCACGCCCACTCCTTCTATCCACCCTATCTCATCCGCAACAGCGAGGAAGTGAAGCTGCCAGGCAACGAGGGCGGACGGACGGGCCAGACCTACTCCCACTACGCCATCATGGAGGAAGGCCTGAAGTTCATCCGCACAAACAAGGAGAACCCCTTCTTTTGTTACCTCCCCATCACCCCGCCCCACGGCATGTACGACATCCCCCGAGACGATCCGGCCTGGAAACAGTATAAGAACGAAGACTGGATCAGGGATGAGAAGATCCCGCAGGACGTGAAGAACTACGCCGCCATGGTCACCATGGTGGACAACAACGTCGGACAGGTCCTCGACCTCCTTGAGGAACTCAAGCTCACCGACAACA
This sequence comes from Roseibacillus sp., assembly GCA_014240355.1. Lineage (GTDB taxonomy): Bacteria > Verrucomicrobiota > Verrucomicrobiia > Verrucomicrobiales > Akkermansiaceae > Roseibacillus_B. The sequence goes on from JAAZXD010000063.1 coordinate 6,488, forward strand.
CCATTGTCTTCTTTACCGGCGACAATGGCGGCCAGGACCGCTTTCGTTCCGGCGACCATCCCCGGGGATTCTTCAGTCCCAACAAGGACCCCGAAACGGGAGTTGAATTCCGGGGCGGCAAGGGAAACCTCTACGAGGGGGGCCTCCGTATTCCCTTTCTTGCACAATGGCCCGGCAGGATCAGAGGCGGGCAGGTGAGCCCTCTCATGTTCGCCCAGTACGACATCCTCGCCACCCTCACCGGGCTCGCAGGGGCCCGCACACCCAAGGACACCGATGGCATCTCAATCCTGCCCACCCTCCTCGGGGAGGAGGCCGCGGGACACAAACAGGCAACCCATCCTCACTTCTACTGGGAGTTCGGCAACATGCAGGCCGTCCGTATCAACAACTGGAAAGGCTTGCATATCCGCAACAAGAAGAGCTGGGAGCTTTACGACCTGAAGGAAGACATCAGCGAAACCACCAACCTCGCCAGCAAACACCCCGAAGTCATCGCCCGGATGAAGAGGATCATTGCCGAGAGCCACGAACCCGCCCGCCCCGGCAGCTACACCACGCGGGAGCGACACGAGCGGGACCGCTGGGCCAAGTGGGCAACCTCGCGCCCTCAGCCCTCGCCCCGCGTCGCCCGCATGAAGCGCATCAAGGACAGGAACCTCGTTCCCTTCGAGAAGATGAAACTGGTAAGTTTCAGCAGCGAGAACCCGTCCAATAACCGCAAGGCGATCTTTGCCATCGATGGTCGACCTGACACCGTCTGGCACTCCAACTGGTCGGATGGCCTGAGAAAGCATCCCCACGAACTGGTCATCGATCTTGGCGCCATCTACAGCATCTCCGGCTTCCGTTACCTCGCCCGGCAGGACGGAGGCTGGAATGGAGCCTTCGCCAAAACGGAGTTCTACGTGGGCAACTCCCCCACTGACTTCGGCTCGCCGGCCGCCAAGGTCACCTTTACCAAAGACAGGAAGGCGCAGTCCGCCAAATGCGGGAAACCCGTCCGGGGACGCTACCTCAAGGTACGCGTCCTCTCCGAAGTCAATGGAGAAGCCTGGGGCTCCGCGGCCGATATCGGAGTAATCGGGAAGCCCGCAAAATAACCTCGCCCGGTCAACACTCCTCCAGCGCTGCGTAGTCAACCGGCCGGTGGCAGTCGAGGGCCGCGGTGACAGGCGGCATCTCGTATTTCAGCCCGGTTGCGCAGTTGAACAGCACCACTGAGTCCTCGACGCCAACCCGCCCGGCCGCCAGTTCCTTCTTGTAGGCGGCATAGGTGGCCGCGCCCTCCGGGCAGAGAAGAATTCCCTCCAGATCGGCCATCTCAGCCCAGGCCTCTTCGATTGCGTCGTCGTCGACCGCGGTTGCCAAGCCATTGGTGGAGCGTACGCCCCGCAGAATGAGGAAGTCTCCCACCGCGGTCGGCACACGGATGCCTGCCGCCATGGTGTGAGCGTTTTCCCACGCCTCGGCATGCTCCGCGCCTTCCTCCCAGGCCCTCACGATGGGGGCACATCCGCTGGCCTGCACCGCCACCATGCGCGGCCGTTTCGAGCCGATCCACCCCATCGCTTCCAGTTCATCGAAGGCCTTCACCATTCCGATCAGGCCCGTCCCCCCCCCCGTGGGATAGAAGATGACATCCGGCAGCTGCCAATCGAACTGTTCCGCCAACTCAAGTCCCATCGTTTTCTTACCCTCGATGCGATAGGGTTCCTTCAGAGTGGAGACGTCAAACCAGCCCATGGTCTCCACGCCCTCACGCACGATCCTGCCGCAATCGTGGATCAATCCGTTGACCCGCCATACGCGCGCGCCCTGCATCGCAATCTCACGCAGGTTGGTCTCCGGGGTATCCTCGGGACAAAAGACAAAGATCTCCATGCCGGCCCGTCGTCCGTAGGCTGCCATCGCCGCGCCAGCATTCCCGTTGGTCGGGATGGCCAACTTGTCGAGGCCCAGTTCCTTCGCCATCGAAACCGCCAGGGCCAACCCGCGCGCCTTGAAGGATCCGGTCGGCAAGCGGCCTTCGTCCTTCACCACCACCGGGCCACCACCCAGTAGCGCCTGCACCCGGGGCACCGGTTGCAGGGGCGTGGTCACTTCCCCCAGCGTCACGATGTTCCGCGCCTGCCTGACAGGCAGAAACTCACGGTAGCGCCAGAAGTCCGCAGGTCGCCTCCGCAAGTCCTCCCTGCTGAGCGAGTTTGCCAGACCCTCCAGATCGTAGCGGACCAGGAGAGGGCGCCCCTCTCGTGACAAGCCCTGCAGCACATCTGCTTCATAACGCTCACCAGTCATCGAGCACTCGAGATGAGTCACGAAGGTCGGCCTTTCCGCAGTAATATTGTCCATCCCGGCCATTCTCTTCCGCTCCTCTGTCCGGCAAAGCCGAAAGCCCCGTTTCTCGACTTTTCCTTGACCCCGGCCTCCTCCGCGGCACGTTCTCTTGGCCCTGAAACCATGTTCACCCCCCGTTCGACATCCCGGCTCTCCTGGAACCTGCTGGCGATTGTCCTGACCCTTTCCCTCGGCGGGCCAGTGAACGCCCAGCTTATTCAAATCCGGGGCAACGACCGGGTCATCAGCAATGGAGACACCACCCCCAGCGGTGACGATCACACCTCCTTTGGCGAGGTTCTTGCCGACTCCGGACCCGTTGACCGCGAGTTCACCATCCGCAACCTCAGCAGCACACCGCTGCAGATCCTCTTCTTCCAACGCACCGGGCAACACCCCGGCAATTTCACAGTGATCGACCCCCCCGACCTGACCATTCCAGGGAACGGGAATTCCTCCATGACAATCCGTTTCCTGCCACCCGCCGCAAGCGGACTGCGCACTGCCACCATTCGCCTCGTAAGCTCTTCCGTCGTGAACGGCGACTTCCAGTTCGACGTCGCGGGCGAACTGATTCTTCCCTCTCCCAACATCGTGATCTCCGGCAACGGAGTCGTGATTCCGGACGGATTCTCCTCTCCCGTCGTGGGCAACAACACGAATTTCGAAACCCTCGACCTCGGCGGCAACCCCCTCACCCGCACCTTCATCATAAGCAACACCGGAGAGCAGGACCTCCGCATCCGTAGCGTCGATGTGGTCGGGATCAACAGTGACCAGTTCTCCATCAGCAGGAACCCCGACACTTTTATCGGACCGGACAGCGAGAGCACCTTCGAGGTTACCTTCAATCCGACCCGGGAAGGGGCGCACCGGGTCACCGTGCAGATCAACAGTAACGACCCCACCCCGACCGAAAGGATCTACAGCTTCTCCTTGCGTGGCACGGGACAATCCCTCAGTCCCCGACTCGTTCTCAGCGGAAACGGAATCGATATCACTCCCGACGATGAGACTCCCGGACCGGAGGATCACACCCGGTTCCCCGATACCGATCTGCTGTCCGCCTCGATCCGCACCTTCACCGTGCGCAACCCAGGCAACGGCCCGCTCCTGATTGACGCCGTTGAATTCCTTGGCTCCCATGCGGCCGAGTTCACCGTGACGCAGCCCCCCTCCTCCCCGCTTGAACCGGAAACGGTGTCCAGCCTTCAGATCACTTTTCGACCCATGGTGCAGGGACCCCGGACCGCCACTCTGCGCATCACAAGCAACGACCCCGCTCAACCCGTCTACGAAGTCGACCTGGAAGGCATCGGGGGACGCTTCAAGCTCCTTGGAATCGAGCGGGACGATAACGACGCCCTCATCAATTTCAGCACCACCTCCTCCCCGGGAACCTACATCTACCGCATCTTCCACTCCACCGACATGGAGGAATGGGAATCCGTCGGATCGATTTTCTCCAATGGCAGGGAGACCCTGCAATTCCGCCACCGCAACAGCACCGGAAGCGCCAAGGCGTTCTGGTATGTGGAAGAATCGCGCTTCGAGTAGTCATCACCCTCCCGGTCCGATCAAGTCGACCACGCCCTCCAGGAAACGGATGTGGCACTGCACGCGCCGGTAAAGCGAGTATTCCGAGGGGGTCTCGAAGGTCAGCGCGCTACGAGCACCGTTGAGAAACAGGTGGATCGACTCCGGCATCCCTACGAGCTCCCTCACGATCTTCATCAGACCGCGGGTGCGCCGCATCACTCCGCTCTTCGGAATCATTCCCTCCACTCGTCCCCGGTGGCGGGGGATGATCTCCTCCACCCGTTCAAGCAGATCCTCCCCCAGACTCTTTCCCTGGCGGACTAATTCGTAGACGTAGGTCCCGTTGGCATCGAAATCCTCATGGAGACTGACCGCGACTGCGAAATCCCGCTCCGAGATGAAATCGAGAATGGCCCCGATGATCGGGATCCCGGGACAATCGAAAGAGCGGTTCAAGTCCCTTCCCTCGGCGTCTTCCCGCCTGTTGTTGCTCAACCCCCACGGATTGAGGCAGGGGAAGATGACCACCGGTCGCTCACGCAGCGATTGCAGGTTGTTTTCCGCCCATTGCAGGAGCCCCTGCACCGCTGCAGGCTCATCACCGTGAATTCCCGCACTCAGGTAGAGTCCGTTGCCCTGGACGGGGTGACGGTTGCGCAACCCGATGACGGGATCGCCCCCTCCTCCCAGCAGTCTGACAATCTGGAGATCCGCTTTCCGGGCAACCGAGCGCCAGCTCTTCAGAAGTTGGTCCGCATCATGACTGCGGTGAGCGGCAAGGTAGGCACGTTCATCGGAATCCACATCCCTCGCTTCGCACAAGGCGACAACAACGTCGATCCCTATGGCAGGAAAAAGCGCCTCGCCGCGTAGCGTTGCAGCAATTATAAATCCGGCTCTACTCGCCCCATCATGATCATCACCCAACCAGCCTTCCTCTTCTCCCTGGTCACAGCCTTCGTTCTCCTCTCAGGCAGCCACCTGCTTCAGGCTCAGAAAAACAAGATCCAGGAGGAGAAGAAGCCGTGGTGGGATGCCCCCCAGCCGCGCTTCTCGAGATCGGAACTCGGCGACGTCTTCACCGGGACAATCGACATGCGGGGGGAC
>JAAZXD010000640.1 GCA_014240355.1 Roseibacillus sp.
GGAATGATGGATACTATTCTGAACCTAGGAATTAATGATGAGATCGTTGAATCACTCTCAGCTAAGACCGGAAACTCAAAATTTGCTTGGTACAGTTATCGCCGGTTCCTGCAAATGTATGGTAGCGTCGTCATGGGCGTAGAAGCGCATGAGGGAGAACATCATGACCCCTACGAAGTGATCTTGGACAAGGCCAAGGCAAAAGCAAAGGTAAGCGACGATTCAGGACTTGAGGAGTCCGATTTGAGGTGGGTCGTCGCCGAGTTTAAAAAGCTCATTAAAAAACGATCAGGTAAAGCATTCCCTGAAGACCCAATGGCTCAGCTCTATGGTTCTATCAATGCGGTCTTTAATTCCTGGAACAATGACCGCGCCAAGGTCTATCGTGCCAAGTATGGCATCCCCGCCGAGTGGGGAACTGCAGTCAACGTCCAAGCCATGGTATTCGGCAACACCGGCAAGACCTCTGGCACCGGTGTGGCCTTCACCCGCGATCCCGCCACCGGCGAAAACGTCTTCTATGGTGAATACCTCATTGATGCCCAGGGCGAGGATGTTGTCGCCGGAGTACGCACCCCGAAACCGATCGCCAAGATGGTCAAGGACCTGCCGAAATCACACAAGGAACTGCTCAAGGTCCGCAAGATCCTCGAGAAACACTTC
>JAAZXD010000641.1 GCA_014240355.1 Roseibacillus sp.
AGGCGCCTGGCCAAAAGGTCGATTTCAGCCCGCCTTGCCGGCCGGCCTGTGGCGATCGCCAGCGCCTGGCGAAGCCGGTCGCCGTCACTGCCCGGTTGCCGCAGCAGTTGCTCGGCGAAGCAGCGGGCGGCCTCGACGTAGGTGGTGTCGTTGAGCAGGTTGAGCGCGTGCATCGGGGTGTTCGTGCGGCTGGGGCGCACGGTGCAGACGCGCCGCGCCGGGTTATCGAAAAACATCGCCGGCTTCACCGAGCGCCGCCAAAACGTGTAGAGGCTGCGCCGGTAGAGCGACTCGCCGCCGGAGCGCTTGTAGACGATTTTCCCGAAACTGAAGTCGGACCAGACACCGGGCGGCTGGTACGGCTTGACCGGCGGGCCGCCCGTTCGCTCCACTAGCAACCCGGCGAGTGCGAGCGCCTGGTCGCGAATGGCCTGCGCGCTCATGCGAAGGCGCGGGCCTCGGGCGATGAACCGGTTTTGCGGGTCGCGCTCGAGCAACTCCGGCGTCACGGCGGAGGCCTGCCGGTACACCGCACTGGTGACGATGAGGCGGTGGAGGTGCTTCACGTTCCAGCCGGACTGCACGAACTCGGTCGCAAGCCAGTCGAGCAGCCGGGGGTGTTCCGGCCGTTCGCCCTGCACGCCGAAGTCC
>JAAZXD010000642.1 GCA_014240355.1 Roseibacillus sp.
AAACGACCCCGTGGCCCAGCGCGAGGCGTTGCAAAACCAAGCCGGCGAAGAGCAGCAAAAGCTCGACGAAGATTTCCTCGTCGCCCTCGAGCACGGCATGCCGCCGGCGGGTGGCATCGGCATCGGCATCGACCGGCTGATCATGATGCTGCTTGGCCAGGAGAGCATCCGCGACGTCCTGCTCTTCCCGCAGCTCAAGCCGAAAACAACCGCCGCCGAGTAGGTTCGAAGTTAGCCGTTCAACTCGGCCTTGGCTTTGGGCAACTGGGTGTCCTCGCCGAGTAGCAGCAGTCGGTCGCCCTCGAGCAGCGTTTCCTCCGGGCCAGGGTTGACGATGCGTTCGCCGTCGCGCTCAATGCCCACAATGCTCACGCCGGTGTTCGCGCGCAAATCCAGTTCACCGATCCGTTGATCGATCACCGGGCTGCCCTTGGCCAGGCGCACGCTGTCCAGGTGCGCGGCCTCAAGCAAACCGGCCGGAAGGTCGGCGGCCTCGATCTTCGCTTGGCCAAGCTCGTTGGCCTCGAATGTTACCTTAAGCGCAATCTGTGCCCGGGCATAAACGCGCACGAGAAACCTCCATTGCAGCCAGGCCACCACCACCAGCACCACTACCAACGCCAGCATCACGCCGAGCGGCGGCAATAGCGC
>JAAZXD010000643.1 GCA_014240355.1 Roseibacillus sp.
CCTACTCTCTCAGCTCAATCACTTTGATCTCGAGCGCCAGCAGCAGGATCAGAAACTGGAGTCCAGCATCCAGGCGATGGAGATGGCCTTCCGTATGCAGTTCGCCGTGCCGGAGGTTTTTGATACGGCCAAGGAAAGCAAACCAACACTTGATCTCTACGGCAAAAGCGAATTCGCCAAAGGCTGCCTCATCGCCCGGCGCCTCGTTGAACGCGGCGTGCGCATGGTGCAACTTTCGCACTCCATCAGCGGTTACGACATCGCCTGGGACACCGGGCATGGCGATATCAAGGGTGGCCATGCCCACCTCGCCCGCGAATGCGACCAGGGCATCGCCGGTTTGATTCAGGATTTAAAACTCCGCGGTTTACTCGATGAAACACTCGTCATCTGGGGCGGCGAGTTCGGTCGTGCGCCGACTTCCGAGGGTCAGAAAGGCCGCGACCATGACCACTACGGATTCACCGTCTGGATGGCCGGCGGCGGAGTGAAAGGCGGCATGACCTACGGCGCGACCGACGAGCACGGCGTTGCCGCAGTGGAAAACCGCATGCACTTCCACGATATGCACGCGACGATCCTCCACCTGCTGGGACTCGATCACGAGGCGTTGACCTATAAATACGCCGGCCGCGACTTCCGGCTG
>JAAZXD010000644.1 GCA_014240355.1 Roseibacillus sp.
CCGCCCCGCCGCCGAATCTGGACTGGAACCTGTGGCGTGGGCCGGCCGTGATTGACACATATCACGAGAACTATGTGCACTACAATTGGCACTGGTTCTGGGAAACAGGCAATGGCGACCTGAACAACCAAGGAACGCACCAGCTTGACGTGGCGCGCTGGGCGATGGATCCGTCGCTAACAAACCCGGTGCGCGCGATGGCGATCGGTGGCCGCTTCCAGTGGGGTGACCAGGGCGAGACGCCGAACACCATGTTTGGTATCGCCGAGTACCCGAACGGGCAGACCCTGTTTTTCAATGTTCGCAACGTGAACTATAACGGGTATCAGCGTCAGGTGGAGAACGAGTATTACTTCGAGGATGGCGGCAGGATTGTCCGCGGCCAATATTATGCCAAGGGCAGTGACAAGGGTGAGAAGCTCTCGATACCCAATGGCAAGGTGACACCGGGCGGTAACTGGGGCAGCTTCATTGCTGCCTGCAGGGCCAATGACCCAAGCATGGCCAACGGCAACGTGTACGACGCGCACTACGGCTGCGTGGCCGGGCACCTAATGAACAACTCGTACCGCCTCGGCAAGAGCATGCCGTTCAACGCCAAGTCCGGGCGGTTCGGGGACAACAAGGACGCGTACGAGCAT
>JAAZXD010000645.1 GCA_014240355.1 Roseibacillus sp.
ATCGACCGGCCGTTGGCCTCCTTCTCCTTATCGAGCTGCTTCAGGAAATAGGCGACCTCACGCATCTTCATGTGGGCATGGGCGCGGAGCTGGGTGTTCTTTTTCTTCTCGTTGAACTTGTGCCACCACTCGTGGCTGCAGCCCTTGTCGGCGGTGGCGTTGTGCTGGGTTGCGTCGTCGAACTGGAAAACTTTTCGGCCGCCGTATTCGTAGTCGCCCTTCAGCCGAATCCTCTCTCCGGCGGCGAGGAACGTCAGCGAGCCGAACCGCACGCGGTCCATCTGAACCGCCAGCGCGTACAGGTCGGCCATCAGGCGCCACTCGGTGGTGAGTTCCTCGAGCGTGATGTCTATGCCCATGCCGCCCGGGTCGGCCGGCCCGCCGTGGGCGAGCTTCGAGCGCGGCGGCAACGTCGGTGCGCCGGGGAGTTTCTTTTTCATCTCGAAGGCGCGCTGTTCGAACTCGCGGATGCGCTCGAGGTGCTCGGTGACGCGAGCCTTGGACGCCGCACCCAGCGGGGAGTTGGCGCCGGTGTAAAACTTGTACTGCCCCACGACGGTGTCGAGCACGCTGCGCTTGAGTCGCTGCTTGCGGACATCCCCGCCGACATCGACGGACACCATGCCG
>JAAZXD010000646.1 GCA_014240355.1 Roseibacillus sp.
TTTTTGGTCCACCCCATCAATCACGCGGTCGCCGGGCACCTTGAAGCCAGCGAGGGCCGCGAAGGTGGGCATGAAGTCCAGCGTTGAAAAAATGGCATCGGACTCGGCACCGGCCGCCACCTTGCCTGGCCAACGGACGATGCAGGGAACGCGGTAGCCTGCCTCGTAACAGGAACCCTTCCCGTCCCGTAGCGGCCCAGCCTCGCCCCAGAAGATGGACCCCTCCGGGTGGCCTTTCTTTTTGTTGGTGTAGGCGGGTTGATTCCACGGGCCGTTGTCGGAGGTGTAAATCACCAGCGTGTTGTCGCGCAGGCCCTCCTTGTCCAAGACGTCGAGCAAACGGCCGGTCTCATAATCGAACTCCTCCACCACATCGCCGTACAGGCCGCCATTTGAATTCCCTCGAAAACGCGGTGAAGCATCGATGATGGTATGCATCATCGTGTGCGCCACGTAGAGGACGAATGGCTTTCCCTTGTCGCGTTTGTTTTTGAGAAAATCGATAGCTTTGTTCGTGTAAAGGCGGGTGAGACTGGCCATGTCGCTCGTCTTGCCGGCAGCCTGGTTGTTCTCATGAAATACCACTGTGCCGCCGTCATTCGCCCCCAACGTACCGAAGTAATAGT
>JAAZXD010000647.1 GCA_014240355.1 Roseibacillus sp.
CTGAGTCCGGGAAGCCTGAGTCCGGGAAGCCTGAGTCCGGGAAGCCTGAGTCCGGAGAGGACTCAGAGTCACCCACGAAGGAGTCCCTTGTCGGGGTGTGGACCAACAAGTCTGGGAAGAAGATTGAAGCCACGCTTCTGGAGGTAAAGGGCGATAAGGCTGTCCTCAAGATGGCCAACGGTAAGACCTACAACTACCCGATCGCCAATCTCGATGCGGAGAGCCAGAAAAGGGTGAGGGAGTTTGCTGCAGCGACAGAGGAGTAATTCCCGATCAGCTGGTGAAAAAAACATTCACCAACCACCCCAAGGATCTTATATAATGGCGTCATGAAGAAGGCAGCAATCATCCTCTCGTTAGCGGGAATCCTGCTTCTCGTCGGCGGGTGTCAGACGGCGACCACTCCCGCGACCTCGATGCAGTTGCAGAAGTCCTACAAGGAGTAATTCGGGGCCGTGGTCAGTATCAGGAAGGTCACCTACAACGATTCCCCGGATGATGGAGACGGAGTGGTCGGCGGCGTGATCGCAGGTGCTTTGATCGGTTCTGATGATGGCGCGGCCTTCGAGGGCGCAGTGATCGGCGGGTTGCTGGGCGGACTGGGTGAGAAATTTGCGGGCA
>JAAZXD010000648.1 GCA_014240355.1 Roseibacillus sp.
GGCGTCCTTGTTTTTTCCGGTGAAACTGCCGAGGAACTGCCACCCGCCCAGTTTCGGGGGCTGCGGTAATTCACTGGCGCGGTGGTCGGCTATCCATTCATCCATCTCCTGCGCGGTCGGCTTGGCCTTGGCGCGCTCGCTTTTCGCGGCAGCCACCTTGTCGCGCCGTTGCTGCAACTCCGCACTCTCGGCCATGCTAGGGACCTTGACCATCGGGGCCGAGTTGCCGTTTCGCGTCTGATTGCCGGCGTCGGAGTTGATGTTGAAGTAGGCGTAAAACTGATAGTACTCCTTCTGTGAAATCGGATCGTACTTGTGGTCGTGGCACTGGGCACATTCCATCGTCAAGCCAAGCCAGACATTCGAGGTTGTCTTGACGCGATCGACGTTGTACTCGACGCGGTACTCCTCTTCGATCAAGCCACCCTCGTCGGTCGTGCCGTGGTTGCGGTTGAAGCCGGAAGCTACCTTGTGGTCAAGCGATGCGTTCTCGAACTGGTCGCCGGCCAACTGCTCAATCGTGAACTCGTCGAACCGCTTGTTGTCGTTGTACGCCCGGATCACCCAGTCGCGCCAAGGCCACTGAGTGCGGGCTTTGTCGTACTGGTAGCCGTT
>JAAZXD010000649.1 GCA_014240355.1 Roseibacillus sp.
AACAATATCCAGACAGCATCTGAGAAGTTACTACTGGTCTGCACCATCGAAGCGATGATCTGCCATCGCCAGCTTGAAACAGCGAACCCGAATCAACAAAAAACACCGGACGCCCCCTGCGGGGAGCGGCCGGTGCTGGTCGGTCGAGATGTGGTGACCCCCTACGGACAGCCAGAACTCTCGCATTCGAGAGGAGGATCGGCAGGATCGGGATCAGGCGTACATTCACCGCCTCCGACCGGAGGAGCTCCAGATCCGAAGAGGTAAGACAACTCGTAGATCGGATCGCTAATATCGACCAGGTTGTCGCCGTTGACATCCATGGCGGCTACACAATTGAGTGCCTCTCCCGAGAACAGATATCCAAGCATCGCAATCGAATCTGCGATGTTAGTGACTCCATCGCCGTTGGGATCACCAATGCGCATCTGTTTTACATCGCAAGGCCATGGTATTCCTTGGCAATCATCGGGGATGCCATCGTTATTACAATCATTACTCATACCAAGAAGGCGCGCGAGGGCAGCGGGAACGCCATCGTCGTTGCAATCGCCACATCCTGCTTGAGCGGCGGTGCGTACACAGACCGTCTTGGTGCAGCACTCCT
>JAAZXD010000064.1 GCA_014240355.1 Roseibacillus sp.
TTCTGCAGGCTAGACCTTCTGATCGCCTGAACGCAGAACCACATCCCCGATTTCGACATGAGGTGGGGCCTCCAGGATATGCAGGACCGCACGCGCAATATCCTCCGGATCAAGCATGCGGGTTTTCTGGCGCAGGGAGGAAAGATCCTCTTCGCGTCCACGGAAGTAGGTATTGACGAGGGGGGTGTCCACGAAGCCGGGAGAGACGGAGCCGATCTGGTGGGGCAGATTGGCAGCCTTCAACTCGTTGCGGAGGGACTCGGTGAGGCCCTTCACGGCGAACTTGGTGGGTGCGTAGAACCCTCCGGTCGGCGGCACGCGATGTCCACTGAGCGAGGAGACGTTGACAATTCGCCCCCCCTCCCCGGGCATCATGGGGATGGCGTGTTTTGTGCAGAGCGCAACGGCCCGCACATTGACCTCCCACATTTCGTCCCACTCTTCCACCGGCCCCTTGAGCAGGCTGGAGAGGTAGGCGATCCCGGCATTGTTGACCAGGATATCCACCGTGGGGGTGGCCGCCTTGAGGACCTCGAACGCATGGGCGATTCGGCGGGGATCGCGCACATCGCAGGAGACAGGAGTGGCGGCCTCTGGGATTCTGCCGATTTTCCGGCAAAGCCCGAAAACGCGTGCTCCCCGATCAAGAAGGGCCTCAGCAATGGAGTGGCCAATTCCGCTGGAAGCTCCGGTAACGACGGCGACCTTTCCGTTGAGTGTGCTCATGGAAAGAGGAGAGCAGAGCATTGTTCGGGGAGTCCAGCCACAAGCGATCGATTTGCAGATGGCCGGGGATTTCTCTCCGCGGCAGGGGGAAAGGGCCCGCTCCTGGCCCCTGGAGGAGACGCGGGTCAAGAACGGGTCCTCACTTCTTGCTTCCATCTTGGCGCGGCGTATACATCCGGCCATGCGGACATTGACGGGATTGCAGCCGAGCGGGACGCTGCACGTGGGCAATTACTTCGGAGCGATGCGCCCGGCAGTGCAACTCCAGGAAGAGGGCGAGGCATTTTATTTCATCGCCGACTACCACGCCATGACCACAACTCACGATCCGGACGAGTTGCGCGAGAACGTACGTGGAGTGGCCTTGGATTTCCTGGCCTGCGGCCTGGATCCTGAAAAGGCGGTCTTCTGGAAGCAGAGTGACATTCCGGAGGTCTGTGAGCTCGCCTGGATCCTCTCCACGGTCTGCCCCATGGGCCTTCTGCAACGGTGCCATTCCTACAAGGACAAGGTTTCCCAGGGCATTGCGCCCAGTCACGCCCTCTTTGCCTATCCAGTTCTCATGGCGGCCGACATCCTCCTCTTCGACTCCAACCAGGTGCCGGTGGGCGAAGATCAGAAGCAGCATCTCGAGGTCACCCGGGATCTCGTGATCAAGATCAACGAGAGCTACGGAGAAGGGTCCCTCGTCCTGCCGGAAGCTCTTATCCCAGAGGCAGTGGCCAAGGTTCCCGGGCTGGACGGCCAGAAGATGAGCAAGAGCTACAACAACACCCTGCCCATCTTCGGGGAGGAAAAGCCGCTGCGGAAGACGGTGATGCGGATCGTGACGGATTCCGCCGCGGTGGAGGACCCCAAGCCCACGGGGGGCTCCGTCATCCTGGAGCTGTACAAGCTCTTTGCCACGGAAGGGGATTACGGTCAGATGGTGGCGGACTACCAAGCCGGGGGCATAGGGTATGGGGACTTCAAGAAGCTACTATGGGAGGCCTATTGGGAGTTTTTTGCCCCTATGCGCAAACGACGGGAAGAGCTTCTCGCTGACCCTGGCCACGTCGAGCAGGTGCTGGCCAACGGAGCCACCCGGGCGCGGGAGGAAGCAAATCGGGTCCTCACCCGTGTGCGCAAGGCGGTGGGGATACGGTGAGGGGGTGATTTTGCTACGCGTGAGGAAAGGCGTGGCACAGAGAAAAGGAGAGGGCTCACCCCGCCGGAATGACCACCCAGCGGGAGGAAACGAATTCTGTTTATGAAGGGGCTGATGGGAGGGCCCGGCCGTGCCCAGGTGGCATTCGTTCATCTCGCAACCACCTGAGCGCTGTAGGAGAGCATGGCCACAGGTCGGCTTGGGGAAAGTCCTCTTGGCATCAAGGGAGATGGAGCAAGTCCAAGCCACAATCCATTGAGGCGATGCCTATCAAGTAAATTTAGCTCTCTGGCAGCCTTGATCTTTTGGGTTTGACGCAATCCGGAATTCGCTAGATAGTTACAGTCAAACTAAGCAACGACATTAAAGGAGGAGAGGTGGAAAACGACCTACTGCACACGGAGAAGATTCTCGCGGATCGAAAGGTGTTTTTCTTGGATTTGAAGGAAAACGCCCGCGGAAAAGTGGTAAAGATTACCGAGGATGTGGCGGGCAACCGGGACACCATTATGGTGCCGGCGGAAATCTTGGCGGACTTTATCGCCGCCCTGCAGGATATCCAGGAGACTTCGGATTCGGAGTAGCAGGAGCCCGCCCGTCGCACGACTGGCGGATCAACCTACCTGTCGTGCGGCCTCGTAGAGGACGATAGACGCGGCGGTGGCGAGGTTGAGGGAACGAGTTCCCCGGTCGCGCATTGGGATACGGATGAGCCGATCCGGATGGGCTGCCAGGATGGATGCGGGCAGGCCTCGCGTTTCGCAACCACAGATGAAGTAATCTCCTTCTGCGTAGGAGACATCCCAGTGAGCGCTACGGCCCTTGGTGGAGAGGAACCAGGTGCGCTCGGGGGGGGCGATGGCATAAAGCTCTTCGAGGGAGTCCCAGAGTTTAAGGTCCACGTCCTTCCAGTAGTCGAGTCCCGTTCTGCGGACGTACTTGTCATCGAGCGAGAAACCCAGTGGCTTGATGAGGTGGAGGGTCGAGCCGGTGGCGAGGCAGAGCCTTCCGGCAGCCCCGGCGTTGTGCGGAATCTCGGGGGCGACGAGGACGAGGTTGAACATCGGATCGACCTTTTCGGAAATTTACGGGGCCCGGCAGACAGAAAAAAAGCGGCCCCCGGGGTTGGGGCCGCTGGGAGTCTTGGGGGGAAGTCCTTGAGTTACGCCGGGAGGCTAGTTGACTCCGGCTTCCACCACATTGACGCGGCGGCCCCTTCGGTCAAAGTAGACGCTGCCGTCGACCAGAGCAAAGATGGTGTGATCGCGCCCAAGCCCGACATTTTGCCCGGCCTGCCACTTGGTGCCGCGTTGGCGAATAATGATATTGCCGGCAATGACCGCTTCGCCTCCAAATTTTTTCACTCCAAGCCGTTTGCTGCGGGAGTCGCGGCCGTTCTTGACGGATCCTTGTCCTTTCTTATGAGCCATGAGATTCGGGGTTTGGGATGATCAAGGGCGGAATTCAACCGGCAATGCTGGTGATTTCCACTTTGGTGAGGGCACGGCGGTAGCCCTTGGTCTTGTGATGGCCCTTGCGGCGTTTGAACTTGAAGGCGATTTCCTTGGGGGCGCGAAACTGGTTGAGAACCTTGGCCGTTACGGCAGCGCCCTCCACCAAGGGGGTTCCCACCGTGGTGCTCGAGCCGTCGTTGACCAGAAGAACCTCGGCAAAACGGATTTCACCGTCGACTTCGGCATCGAGCTTTTCGACGTCGAGCGTATCGCCTTCCTGCACGCGGTACTGCTTTCCGCCGGTCTTGAATACTGCGTAGGACATAGTGGTGGGAGGTGACGAGGTGAGAGGGACCCGGCCTGAAGACGTGGCGGGCCGGGAATTCACCACAGCGATCTGTGGGGAGCAAGAAATTTTTGCCAATCCGGAAACTGGTCCCCAGACTGTCCGGGTATGGATTTTCCCAGAAAATGCAAGGATCCGAGCGCGATGCAGGCGCTGGGACGTGATCTGGCGGGCGAATTGATAAATGGAGGAGTGATTGGGCTGGATGGTGAATTGGGGGCGGGGAAGACCGAATTGGTCAAAGGCCTGGCCGCAGGGGTAGGCCATGGGGGACCGGTGACGAGCCCCACATTCACGCTCCTGCACGAATACCGCATGGGGGTCCGGGCTCTTTACCACTTCGATTTTTACAGAGTGGAGAGAGCAGAGGAAATTCTCCACCTCGGCTGGGATGAATTCGTGGAGGAATCGGGAAGTATTCTGGCGGTGGAATGGGCGAGCCGTTTCCCCGAGCTGCTTCCGGGGGGGGCCTTGCGGGTGAACCTGCAGATTCTGCCCGGGGAGGCGAGGCGGGTGACCCGCGTTACCTGAGGCCTGCTTCGGTGTTCTTCAGGGCCACGCCGTGAACCCGGGTTGCTTCGGCGGTGGCTGGTGGAGTGGGATCCCCGACATCCGAAATGGTCCGCACGCCAGCCTGCAGAAGACGAACGGGAGCCTGGATGAGTTTGTTGGCCAGAGCGCAGGAAGAAAGGGAGCAGGCCCCAAGGAGGAGTGTAATTCTAGCGAGATGTTTCATGGATGCGTGAACAAAGTATGACGCCGGGGGCGCGGAGAGCAAGGATGGCCCATTGCAAAAAGCGGTTCGGAGTAACTCGACCCGCTGACCTTTTACGGATGGGCGGAGTCTTCTATACCTCCGTCTTGCTCAATTCCGCGACTTTCTGGAATACGGCGCCCTTGCCCTCCGCCACGATCTCCCCATCCTTGCTGATGAGTTTGTAGTTGGGAACGCCTCTCGGGATGTAGTCCCCAAGGCCGCTGCGCTCCAAGTTGTCCTTCATCACGGTAGGCCAGGGAAACCCTTCCTTTGCCGCCCACGATTCTGCGGCCTTCTTGTCATTGTCCAGACTCACGTGGATCATCTCGACGCTGGGATGATCGGCAACCTCTTCCTTGTATTGCTTCACCAACTGTGGAGCAGAAGCACGACAGGGCGGTCACCAGCTCGCGGAGAAGTAGACGAGGTAATACTGCGGGGCCTTCTCAAGTTGAAAATTGGCGAACTTCTCGCCCTCAAGTTTGGAAAGGATGCCCTTCTTCGCCAGGGGTTTCCCGATCTTTTGCCCTTTCAGGGAAGCTTCCACGTCGGCGGGGTCGGCAGCGTCCGCCGCCGCCTTGCCGTTTTCTTCAAGGAAGGTCCTGTCCGCCTCGGAAAGTTTTTGGGTTCCGAAGGTGACCGTGCGGCCGTTCCTGTAGACGATGGTGACCGTGTCGTTTTCCTTGTCGAAGGACTTCAATTCGCCCTCGAACGTCTTTTTCCCGTTGGCGCTGGTCCATGTCCGGGCGGAGACCGCGCCGACTCCGAGGAGCGCCACGATTCCAACATGGAGGAGATGTCTTAGTTTCATAGATATAAGGGAGGAGGCCTCTTCCTTGGGTTCTAACGTAATGGCATATGGGAAGTGTTCAATTTAGTTCGTCAATTTTTGCAAATGCCTCGTCCTCGGTCTCCGCGACCAGGGTTCCGTTGCTATCTACCAGGAACATTTCCCCGGCCAAAGCTCCATAGGCTCCTAACCCGACCGCCTCCCAGTCCGGCCAGAGGACGGTGGGCCATGTGAAACCCACCTTGTAGGCCCACTTGACTGCTTCTTCTGCGACTTCATCGCAGCTGGCATGGATCAGTTCAACTGCCGGGTTCGGCAAGACATGCTTTCTGTATTTCTCCAGTAACTCTGGAGCGTGTTCCTTGCAGGGGCCTCACCAACTTGCGCTGAAGTTTAGGAGATAGTAGCGAGGAGCCTTTGGCAGGTCGGCGGCGACATACCCCTCTCCGACGAGATACTTGGTCCTGCCCAGGAGCTTGCTGCCGAAGGCTTGTTCCTTGAGAGCGGCAAGGACCTCCGGACTGGGGGGGGGAGGGGGTTGCTGGAGGGCCGGGGTGGAGTCACCCGATTCGGTCGTGGCCGGGTCGCCGCAGGAGGCGAGGAGCAGGAGCCCGGCGCTGGCAAGGACAGTCAGTTTCCGCTGTTTCATCTTGAGGAAGGCTCCCCCCGGGGAGCAGATGGGGGCTGTAAGGAGAAATGGTGGGGTTCGATCTACTCGGGTTCTGCTCCCCCAGATGATTCCGAGGGCTTCCAGAGATCCCGAAGGAAACCCTTTAGCAGGCCCCAGGCGCGGGTATCGGCCTTGGCGTTGTAGACGTAGGGAATCCGAAACTTCTCGCCGGTCTTGTCAGCTCCCGGAACGGTGAAACCCTGCATGGAGTCGGGGAAGGGGACGATGGTGAGGTCCGTCTTCACGCTGGCCATCTCCTTCCTGAAGGCCTCCACCGTGCCTTTGCGAAGATGGACATAGGGGTCTTCGCGTGCATCACAGACCATCACGCGGGCAGTGGCCTTGGAGATGGGTGGTTGGGAGGGGAGCACTCTGAAGAACGGGTGGAAGGCCACTACTCCGTCGAGCCGCCGCATACCGTTGCGCGCCATCTGAAGACACACATCCCCGCCGCTACCATAGCCGATGGCGGCGATGGCGTCCCCATCCACCTCGGGCCGTCCGACCAGGAACTTGAGGTGGGCAAGGACCCGGGCATTCATCTCTTTCTGGTTTCCCTTGAGGGCTCCGTCGAGCCTAGCCGCCGTTTGTGGATCGTGCGCCTTCTTGCCGTTGCCGTAGAGGTCCATGGCAAGGGCGGCATAGCCGAGGGTGGCCAGCATGTCGGCCCGCATGCGGACGAAGTCATTGTGCCCCCACCACTCCGGGCAGACCAGAATGCCGGCGGAGGGCCCCGGCGTTTTGGTGACCGGAAGAGCCAGGTAGGCCTTGGAGACGATTTCCCCGGCCTTGAAGGTGACCTCTTCCGACCTGTAGCCCATCTCGACATCCCCCTTGATCGTGCCGGGGGTGACCTCTCCCTTGCTGGGTTCTACTGGTTGGACTGCCTGTTCCTGCCCCGGAAGAGGGCTGGCGAGGGCGAGGACAAGGGTGCTCATGGCGGCAACCTTGGGCCAGAAGGCAGAATTCATAGGGTGGACGATACCCCGACTTTCCAGCACCGCAAGGCCCTAGATCGGCGCATCGGCTGCCCGCCGCCAGTCTACGCCCACCGCGCCAAATTCCCTCGCCGAGGGCAGAACAATGGTGTTGGTTCATGGCGCATGAAAGAAATGCTCCTGCAGAACCCGGTTTTTGGCATGGCCGCGCGGCAGTTCGACCAGGTCGCTGATTTCATGGAACTGACGGAGGAGATCCGGGAGCGCTGCAAGTGGCCCAAGCGGCTCATTACGGTTTCTCTCCCCGTGCGGATGGATGACGGGCGGACGGAGGTGTTTCTGGCGCACCGGGTGCAGCACCACCTTTCGCGGGGGCCGGTCAAAGGCGGGCTGCGCTATCACCCGAATGTCGACCTGGGCGAGGTGGCCGCCCTCGCCATGTGGATGAATTGGAAGTGTGCCCTCATGCGCCTGCCCTACGGCGGGGCCAAGGGAGGAATCAATTGCGACCCGAGAGCGATGAGCGACCGGGAAAAGGAGGGGCTCACGCGACGGTTCGCAGCGGAGATCACCCCCTTCATCGGGGAGGAGGTCGACATCATGGCGCCCGACATGGGAACTGATGAGCAGACCATGGCCTGGATCGTGGACGTCTATTCGACCAATGCGGGGCATCTTGTGCCCGGGATCGTGACCGGCAAGCCCGTCGAGTTGCAGGGATCGGAGGGGCGCCGGGAGGCCACCGGTCACGGGGTGGCCTTCCTGGCCATGCGGGCCCTTGATAAGATTGGCTGCCCCGTTGATGGATCAGGCGCAATCGTGCAGGGGTTCGGGAATGTCGGGACCCACGCGGCGGAGAGGCTTTCCTGGTCGGGGGTCAAGGTGAAGGGGATCTCGGACATCACGGGGGCGCTCTGGAACGATAATGGCATCGACGTTGGATTGCTGGGGGAGCACGTGAAATCAACCGGGGGGGTGGCCGGCTTCGATGAGGCGGAGGCCATCGATCCGGACGAGATGCTGTTGCAACCATGTGAGGTCCTCGTCCCGGCCGCATTGGAGCGCGTGATTACCGACGGGAACGCCGCCAAGCTGAAGTGTCGCGTGCTGGCGGAAGCTGCGAACGGGCCGACCACCCCGGAGGCCGATGCCATCATCGACGAGCGTGGGGACATCTTTCTCCTCCCGGACATCCTGTGCAATGCAGGGGGCGTGACTGTTTCCTACTTCGAGTGGGTCCAGAATCTCTCCCGGTTCCATTGGACGGAGCGGGAGGTGCTTACCAAGTTGGAGACCATGCTGGAGGGGGCCTTCGAGCGCATGCTCCACTTCGCGGAAGAGCGGCAGGTGAGTCACCGGACGGCCGCGCTCTGTCTCGGCGTACATGAGGTTGCCGAGGTCAAAAAGAAACGCGGGCTCTTTCCCTGAATGAGGGGCGCAGGCCTCCGGCCGGGATGGAGGATTTTCTCGGATCCGGAGGGCCTGATCGGTCCCGGGGATGACAGCCGAAATCTAACTGGGGATGTGGGAAAGTGACGGGAGGATTACTAAAATCCTCGCAGAAAACCCGCCCAAAACGGGAAAATACCCCCCCATTCAGGGGACGATTTTGGTGGTCGCAGGTCGATTTCGCTCCGTTCGGCCCTCTATTTAAGGTATCTTTACCACCGTGGCGAACGTGACCTATCCGCGAGGATCAGACCACGCCCAGGCGGGCGGGCTTGAATCGCGATTTGCCCCAGGGAGGGAGGGGCGATGAGCAGCGGCGAAGAGGGGGCCCTTATCGAAGCGGCCCAAGCGGCCCGGGAGCGGGCCTACGCACCCTACTCGGCTTACCGGGTGGGGTCTGCGTTGCAGACCCGTTCCGGGCGCATCTTCACTGGGTGCAACGTTGAGAATGCGTCCTATGGTCTGACGATCTGTTCCGAACGGGTGGCCTTGGGCAAGGCGGTTTCGGAAGGGGAGCGAGATTTTGAGGTCCTTGCAATTTGCGCATCGGGTGCCCCCGCACCCTGCGGGGCCTGCCGCCAGGTTCTCCACGAGTTCAGTCCGGGCCTGGTGCTCCTCCTGATCGATCCCCGAAAAGAGCAGAGTGTAAAAGTAGATCTCTCCGTCCTGTTGCCTCAGGCCTTCCAGCAATCATCCTTAGATGCGTAATTCCCTGGTCATGGCAGTTGTTCGAGGGAAGGCCTCAAGGGTCCGAGCGCACGGCAATACCGGTTTCCAAGAAGCAAATTCCTTCGGGCCAACCCTGAACCGTATGAATGTTTGTCCGCTGCCCCGCAGGGCCTCTCCTCAAGCGGGAGCCCCAGCGGCTTCTCCGGCGCTAGGTTTCCGGGCACAGGGCCCGCACCGATTTCTGAAACTGGCGCGGAGGCAGGTCGAAGTAGGACTTAACTTCGGAGGCGAAGTGAGTGTAGTGCTTGAACCCCAGCCGCTGCGCGATCACTTGGAGAGAGAAACCTTCCGCGACCAGGCGGCGGGCCAGGAGCATCCGGTGACGCCGGAAAAGTTCTTTCGGGCGCAATCCGGAGGCTCGCTCGACGGCGTATTCCAACTGCCGGTTGGTGAGGCCCAGAGACTCGGCCACCCCCGAGACGGAGAAGTCTTCAGCCTCGGCGAGTTCGAGCAAATCCTGTCCGTCCGGGCAGACGAACCGCTGCCCTTCGCGGGTAATCTTGAACTTGGGGGAGTCTTGGGCCATCTGGCTATTCGGAACTAATGATTGTCAGGGTTAAGAGAAATATTTGCAAGCGCGCTTATCATGCAATGCTTACCTCGCCAGCTTTTTTGATCACTGCCCCTTAGTCAATGCAGAAAGGATCTTCCCTTCTCACTAGTGTTGTCGTCTGTCGTAACAGCCAGGGGTCCGAGATTACGGCCAATATCCTGAGGTTGCGCCGCTACTCAGTAGCCTTTGAAATCTATAATCCTTACAGCATCCTGCAACTTTCTGAAGTTTTACGAGACTTCAGGATTCGCGTAGGAGATCGGGTGGTATATCAGGGCGAAGCGGTGGTTACTGGGCTCGTAAACACGGGGATTCTCCTGGTTTGTGAGGCCACCCTGGGGAACGCCTGGCTGGACGTTGATTTTTTGTCGGACCGGGAAGGCCGGGACCCTCTGACCGACCAGTTCGATACCTTCGTGCAGGACTGGAAGCGGGCGCACGAGGTCGACTTGTCCTTCAAGCTGACGGTAGCCGACATGCAGAATCTCCTCATTGGCCTGCAGCGTTGGATGGAGCAGATCGATCTTGGAATCCGGGCCACCACCTCGATTGACCGTCCGACCCTGGAACGGGAAATAATCGATCAGCTGCAGGAGCGGATTCTGGAAGAGATGCAGGGCGCGATGGGAGATTTCGAGGAAGCAGTGCGGGAAATTCCGGAGGGCCGGGAAGCCACCCACAAGTTTTATGTTCGGCGGCAAATCCATCCCCTGGTGCTCTGTTCGCCCTTCACCTATCGCTCCTTCCATAAGCCGCTCGGCTATGCGGGCGACTACGAGATGGTGAACATGATGGTCCGCGATCCCTATGAAGGGGGCTCCCTCTTCGCCAAGCTCATCAACCACGCCTTCCTGCAGACCGCACCGGTGGTGGCACACCGCAACCGCATTCACTACCTCACCACCAAGCTCCGGGCCGAGGCGGAGCGCAATGCGATGAAGGGACGCCGCACCCGAATCCTGAACCTCGGGTGTGGCCCCGCCCACGAGGTCAAGCAGTTCCTGGAGAACGAAGAGCTGAGCGATCTCTGTGACATCACGCTTCTGGATTTCAACGCGGAGACTATCGAGTATACCCAGAAGGAGCTCGCCAGAGTGCGGACCCAGGCGGGCCGGGTTACGCCCATCTCCATGCTCCAGCGCTCCGTCCACAAGCTCCTGCGGCAGGCCTCCACCGGAGACGTGGATTTGAAGTGGGAGTCGTTCGACATGGTCTACTGTTCGGGACTCTTCGACTACCTTTCGCAGAGGGTCTGCCGCCGTCTCAATGATCTGTTCGCCCGGCTCCTGGCCCCGGGAGGGCTCATGCTGGTGACCAACGTCAGCGACACCAACCCCAGCCGCGCCTGGATGGAGTTCGTCCTGGAGTGGAACCTGATCTACCGCGATGACGCGGCGATGATGGAGATAGCCCCCCTTAACGGGGGCCAGTTCGAGACTTCCCTGAACCGGGATGAAACGGGAGTGAACCTCTTCCTCGAGGTTCGGAAAAAAGAGGACCATGACGGGATCTGATACAACGGCAGCAGCCCCCGGGGCCGACGAGAGGAAACCGGTGTCGTTGCAGGAGCGGTTCGAGGTCCAGGAGGACGAGGTTCGCCTGCTGAACTATCGGCGGGGGGCGTTTCTGGCGGCCTTGTTCATCGCCCTCGGGGCGGGCATGGACCTGGTGGCCTTTGGGGATTCTTCCACCCCGGGCTATGAGGGGGTGGTGGGCAGACTGTTCATGCTGCGCATGGCCTGTTCCTCCGGATTGCTCTTCGTGTTATTTCTTCTCTATCGGGTTCGCAGCGGGTCGCGTCGGATCCTTCACCTCCTTGGCCATCTTGTTGCGCTGATCCCGATGGTGACAATCCACGG
>JAAZXD010000650.1 GCA_014240355.1 Roseibacillus sp.
ATCTTCCAGTAGCGCGTAACACGGGCGGTCGACATCTCTGCATTGATCCGGCATGCGGCCTGACACGTTGGCGTGGTGGTCCCAGTTGTTGTGATAGACCTGCACAAATCGAACGCCGCGTTCGGCAAGTCGTCGCGCCATGAGCGCAGAATTCGCGAAGGATCCGGGCTTCTTCGCGTCTTCTCCGTACAGGTCAAAAGTCTGCTTCGATTCGGAACTCAGATCGGTCAGTTCCGGTACGCTGGCCTGCATACGAAACGCCATTTCATATTGTTGAATCCGAGTTTGGGTTTCCGGATCGCCGATCGCTTGATAGTTGATTCGATTCAGTGCGTTAATGCCTTCGATGCTTCGGCCGCGAATCGCATTGGGGACGCCCCGCGGATTGTTGATAAACAGAATCGGATCGTTGCTGCTACGGAAAGAAACACCTGAATGTCGGCCGGGTAGATAGCCGGCACTCCACAACCGCGAGGAGATTGCCTGTTCCTGTTCACGATTCTTCGGAATGGCGACCAGCACGACGAACGCGGGGAGGTTTTCGTTCATCGCCCCGAGACCATACGACGCCCACGATCCGAGACATGGTCGCCC
>JAAZXD010000651.1:0-209 GCA_014240355.1 Roseibacillus sp.
TTCCACGGGGACACTTCATGGCCATCGTGGGCCCCTCCGGTTGCGGAAAGACCACTCTCCTCAAGACCATCGCCGGACTCAACCCCGAGTCCGAAGGCTCCCTCTGGTGGGACGGGCGCAATCTCTCCGAGGAGGGCGACCTGGAACCATGGGAAATCGGCTACGTTCCCCAGTTCTCCATCGCCTACGACGAACTCACCGTCGATGAG
>JAAZXD010000651.1:219-580 GCA_014240355.1 Roseibacillus sp.
ATGAGGCGGTCGAGACCGCAACCCGCCTGCGGGTAAAGAGCAGGAATCATGAGGATCTTGACCAGCGTATCGACCGCATCCTTGAGGAAACCGGTCTGGCTCCCATTGCCGACCGCCATATCAAGGTCCTCTCCGGCGGACAGAAGCGGCGCCTCGGACTCGCCATGGAGCTCGTCTCCGACCCCAAGCTTCTCCTCTGTGACGAGGTCACCACCGGACTTGATCCCCGTTCCGAACGCGAAATCGTACATCTCCTCCACGACCTTTCCCGCAACGATGGCCGCACCGTTATCCTGGTCACGCACTCTCTCGCTCATCTCGAACTCTACGACTCGATCCTCGTAAACCACGAGGGCAGCGT
>JAAZXD010000652.1 GCA_014240355.1 Roseibacillus sp.
GGGAGCGAACGCGACCTGCACCACACGCACCCCGCGCTGGGACAGTCTTCGGGCCACCAGGCAACCTTCGGCGAAGCCTCCGTACTTGCGACCGCCGGCTTCACCCGACGTGGGCTCGGAACCGATGCCGTACAAGTCGAGCGTCGCCTTGGATTCCTGTTGCAGATCAAATGCGCTGGGTGCGGCGAACTGCATCCGAAACGCCAGTTCCAGCGATTGGATGCGGGCCTCCCAGCCGCGGTCGCGTTCCAACTGCAGTCGATTCATCTGCTGCAGCAGATCCAGTTGCCGCCGCTGCTGTGTGCGGGTCAGGTGCGGATTGCGCAAATCATGAAGGACGCGCTCAGGGTTCATTTGGTATGTGTCGATGAACGTCCCCGAATAGACGCCTGGCAAAAAGTTGCTGCTCCAGGATGTCGGTCCCGGCCGCGGATGCCCGCGATGGCTGAGCACCACGAATCCCGGCAAGTCCTGGTTTTCACTGCCCAACCCGTAGGTCAGCCAGGAACCGAAACTTGGCCGGTTGGGTTGGTTGACACCGACACTCATCATCAACAAGCCCGAGATGTGT
>JAAZXD010000653.1 GCA_014240355.1 Roseibacillus sp.
GTAAGGGGAATCCCCGGACAGGCGAGCTACTGTGCCTCCAAACACGGGATGGTGGGATTTGCCGATGCCCTCACCCAGGAATTGATTCCGCACAATATCCAGGTGGCCACCATCTGTCCGGGGGCAATCGACACGCCGCTGTGGGATCCGGAGAAAAATCCTTATCCCGGGGACATCAGTAAAGCGATGCAACCCGGTGAAATCGTGGACCTCGTGTGCTACCTGCTCGCTCAACCGGATCACAGCATCTTCAAGAGGATCGTCATGTTCCCCCGCAACGAGTGGCACTAGGGAGCTGCTGACGACGGAACCTGCGTGCCAACACAGGAACCGCGGTTCCGATCTTGTTTCCACAAACTCAATTATCGTTTCCTGCGCCCGGCCACTTCATCGCCATCTCGTTTTGTCTCCTGATTTCTGGCAGCAATAGTCAGTGGAGGAACAACCTCGCCTTGAGACCGCCTCTCAATCCGAACCACTCCGCGACAATATCGGAGCACCCCTCCCCGCTGCCGCGGGATGGATGACAGAAGTGACGATCTTGCATGCTCCCGCTTCG
>JAAZXD010000654.1 GCA_014240355.1 Roseibacillus sp.
CCTCCGTTGTCATCGACCGAGTTCAGCGTTCCAACCGCGGTTCCGATCGCAGCGCTCCCGAGGACGGCGTTGGGATCGAGGAGAATGTCGTTGGGCGGACCAGGAGGCGCATTCCGGTGAACGACCACCCCCTGGAGGATGGGGTTGCCGTCGGCACCCGGTGCCAGAGACCGATCGTTGCCAAAGATATTTGCCCGCATGACGATGTTCAGAGTCCTCCTTCGATCGCGATGTCCCACCAGCGGTCCCGATTGGCACCCTCATTGAAGAGCAACTTGACGTTGTATCTTGCGCCGACATCCAATCCTGCGATATCGACGGTGACGGGGTTGGGATTGCCGTTCCAGCGAATATCCTGCATGACCGCTGCAAGGTTGGCTGCGGAGGTCGCATCCACACCGGTGTAGCTCTGGACAGCGGCCCAGTCGTTGATCTGGTTGGCGGCGGATGTGGTCAGACTGACGGCTCCGGCGGTGACGGTTTCGACCGTGCCTCCCTGGCCGCCGACTTGGAACAAGACTCCGTTGATCGTTCGATCCAAGTCACCATTTACATC
>JAAZXD010000655.1 GCA_014240355.1 Roseibacillus sp.
GAGGCGACCTGCATCGGCACTGTCATCGACGAACAGGCCGCCACCGTGCTCGAGGAGCGAGTGGCCAAGGCGGTCGCCGCTGGGGCTGAGGTGCTGCTAGGCGGCAGGCGTAACGGCGCACAACTTGAGCCGACCATCATCGCCAACGTGCCGCGTGATGCCGAGATGGTCTGTGAGGAATCGTTCGGGCCGCTCGCGCCCATCATGCCGGTGCGGGATCTCGACGACGCGATCGCGCTGGCCAACGCCTCCGACTTTGGCCTCTCTTCCGGCGTGGTCACCAACGACATGGCGGCTGCCATCCGTGTGGTTAAGGAGTTGGAGACCGGTGCGGTCAACGTCAACCAGGTGCCGGGCTTCCGGATGGAATGTTCGCCGTTCGGCGGTGTGAAGGATTCCGGCCTCGGCATCAAGGAGGGCGTCATTGAGGCGATGAAATTCATGTCCACCACCAAGACATTTTCCCTGCCATGGTGAACGAACGCGACACGCAGTATCTGCTACTGACCCCAGGTCCGCTATCCACGACGCGGACTGTTCGCGAGGCGATGAT
>JAAZXD010000656.1 GCA_014240355.1 Roseibacillus sp.
GTCTTTGTAGGTTGCTTCCCACAACTTCTGGCCGTTCTCGTGCCACGACGTATAGGGGCCATCCGATTTGCCATCTCTGTAGGATTGTTCTTTCTCCTTCCGGCCGTTCTCGTACCACGTCCTCCAGAGGCCATGCTGTTTCCCGTCTTTGTAGGTTGCTTCCGACAACTTCTGTCCGCTCTCGTCCCACGTCGTCCAAGGACCAACACGGTTGCCGTCTTTGAGCCGCCCAGAACTCTGTAATTGTCCCGAATCGTGCAACGTCTTTGCCCACCCGCTGTATGGCTCCAGCTCGTCGGCGTGGTAGTAGACGGTTTCTAAACCTTCGTTTCCTTTAATGACGACCGCCTGTTGGAGGAGCGACTTCTCCTGCTCCCCACACCCTGCAAAGAGGGCACACAGCGCAAGGATCAGGGCTAGAGTTACTCGCCTCGTCATACGGAGTTCATGTAACAGGGATCAGGTGCAGGGTCCAGGGTGCCGAGACCGGCTCACGCCACGTAATACTGTGATAGCAGCCAAAGACCAAAAAAGAAGCAACCGATACAGACAT
>JAAZXD010000657.1 GCA_014240355.1 Roseibacillus sp.
CGATTCACGCGGAGAGTTGAGGTAGGGACTGACCAGGAGGTCATACTGTCTCGCGACCTGGGTATTGAACTCGGCGCGGATGGTCAGGGGATCGTTGCTGGCGAGGCTGACCGTGAGTCCGAGCGGATCAAGTCCAGGACCGTTGATGAGGTCTCCCAGGCTCTCCCCGTTGGTGCCGGCGAGGTAGAGAGATTGGATCTGCTCCCCGGTCAGCGCGCGTCGCCAGATCGCGACATCGTCGATCCCGCCATTCCATTGGCGGTTGAGAGCCCCCGGGTTCTCCCCAATCATCAGGGGGAGATTTGGGTCGGAGTTCAGAGGACCGGAGAGCACGGTGGAAACCGTCTCCTGTCCGTCGATCCAGAGGGCTCGGACATTGGCCACCCCATTGGAGGTTCCCACGAAGTGGTGCCATTCACCGTCGGTGACATTGAAGTCCGCAGCGTTGGCATGGATGTCGTTATTGCCTCCCTGCCAGGCCATGGTTGGATTGCCGCTCCAGCGGTGGAAGCGCCAGTTGCTTCCTTCCCCGCGACCCACTCCGATCTGCCA
>JAAZXD010000658.1 GCA_014240355.1 Roseibacillus sp.
GCCCCGTTTCTCGAAGTCGGAACTCGGTGGCATTTTCACCGGGACGATTGAATTGCGGGGGGAGATCAAGGTCGGAAACCGCAAAGTCTACAAGGCCATTGCGGTTCGGCTCGGGAAAGACGGAGCAGCAGGAACCGTTCTCTTTGACACCGAGATGATGCGCATGGCCTGCGCCATCCCCGGGCGACCCGTCATGTTCAACACCTATCGCGATGGCCTCGGAGGAGCCGGTCACTGGGTCGGCTCACCCTATCTCTTCGTGACCGAAAGTGGCCCGGCATGGGCCGACGAGGGAGGAAACTTCGATGATGTCCGAGAGGGGAAGAAAGCCGGCCCCCTGCCCCGGGAATGGGCCCCCTACCGAGGTCTCTATCGACATGGTGAGCGCGTAGTCTTCTCCTACTATATCAATGGCACCGGGATCCTCGACATGCCGTGGATCGAGGAGGTTGACGGCACCAAGGTATTTGCCCGGACCCTGGAAGTCATGCCTTCCAAGTCGATGCTAGTCCTTCGTCTGTGCCAGACCAGGGACACGTCGGATGCCC
>JAAZXD010000659.1 GCA_014240355.1 Roseibacillus sp.
TTCCAGGTTCTTTTTGGTCTCGAGCTGTTGCTGAGAGAATTTTAGGATCTGCTCCTTCCGGGACTCCACCTCGTTCTCCAAATCCTTCCGTCGGACCTCCAACTGCATTTGTCCCTGCTTGGCTTGATCCAGAATCTGCTGGGTCTGGATGCTCTCCCGCCTGGTCTTTTCGCGCTCGGGGTCGATGGATTCGAGCTCGGCCTCGAGCCGGTTGGCCTTGGCGTCGCGATCCTGAAGCACCAGTAATTGGCGGATGTCCTCGTTCATAGGGCC
Source organism: Roseibacillus sp. (assembly GCA_014240355.1). Lineage (GTDB taxonomy): Bacteria > Verrucomicrobiota > Verrucomicrobiia > Verrucomicrobiales > Akkermansiaceae > Roseibacillus_B. The sequence goes on from JAAZXD010000659.1 coordinate 274, forward strand.
GGGCATCATTAAACACTTCATCGTCCCGGGTCAATGACCGCACGCCGACAACGCAAAAAAACGCCTGGCCAAAGCTGCGAGAAACCGTTTGCCAAGCGCCCCCGCCACCGGCATACTGCCCGGCCCGTTGGTCGGGACGTGGCGCAGCTTGGTAGCGCGCCTGGTTCGGGATCAGGAGGTCGAGAGTTCGAATCTCTCCGTCCCGACCATTTTTTCTTTCTCCGCGACCCCCCCAACAAAAAGCGCTTGGCCAAGCGCTTGGCCGCTCAAA
>JAAZXD010000065.1 GCA_014240355.1 Roseibacillus sp.
GCTTCTACGGGCAGGTGAAGACGAAGGACAAGAACAAGGTGCCCCTTCTAGGAGACATCCCCGGCATCAACTTCTTCTTCAAGAGCAAGGAGGCCGTCAAGGAAACCTCAAGCCTCGTTTTTGTAGTGACTCCGACCTCCTACAATCCGGGGAGTGTTGCCGAGAACGGTGCGACCAGCAGAGCGATCCGTGATGATGTGAGCCTCAAACCGGCCCACGAACCGGACCTGAATCGGGCCCTTGAGGATCTGCGGCCCAGTCAGCGGGATCACCGTCCCACGGTGGAAGAGTTGAAGGTAGATCTAGGGGAATCCCGTGAAGGCCGGGCCAAGAGTGTGCTTCGTCATGGCCGCCTGAAGTTCATCCGAAAGCGCTAGTCCAACATGCAAACCCAGGCTGGAAATACGGCTGTGCTGGAGAGTGCATCTCTTCCCGGAGGTGCACCCACTGCCACCGACCCGACCTGCCTCGATCAGACCACCAAGCTCCTTCAGGAGCAGGGCCTGGCGACTCCGGCTGAACTGCACCAGCTCCGGGAACACGGCTTGGCGCCGCTGCAGGGACCAAGGCCGTGGGATCCTCTTGAGTTTCTCACGGCCCTGCGCGTAGGCGATCCTGATGCCCGTCCCCTGGAAGTCGAACAACTGGGACGGGCTCTTTCGCAGGCCATGGGCCAGCAGCTGGCGTTGGTGCCCTTCGCAAGCAGGATGTCCACGCCCTCCGCTTTCTATGATCTCCATGAGAATCTCCTGACGGAATGCAGAAGGCTGATGACTCCCATTCTCTACGCCGAGGAATCGGAGGCGATCGGAGTCGCTTCGATCAATCCCGTCGCGCTCGGTATTGCCGCCGAGATCATCATGCACACCATCGGGGAGAAAACCGGAACCACTCCAATTGTATCGCGGGTACTACTCCACCATGATGGCTGGATGTCACTCTGTCAGCAACAGTTTGGGATATGATTGAGTTTGACGGCATTCAGTTCAACGACTTGATCAGCGGTCGGGTCATGGATGCGCTCGCTGAACATGACTCCTCCCTGGCCGAGCTGGGCCATGACCAGGTTCCCAACAGGGTTTCCCGCCCCCTGTTCATGTCCGCCATCGCGCAGGTGAACGGGCTGCCGTTCCTGCCAAAGATAGCAGAGTTCTGTGACTCTTCTCTTCTGGATGCCTGTGATCCGGCCTTGCTCACGCGGGGAGGATTTACCCCCCTCTGCAGCTACGGGGAACGGCTTCTCGTCGCAGTATCCAATCCCTGGAGTTCCTTGCCGGACGAGTATCTTCCCCCTCGCTTTCCTGATCTTCAACTGGACAAGGTCGTCACGCTGAGCAGTGAGATAAGCCGTGCAATCGAGCGCGTAACAACCACCCAGGGACCCAATCATTCCCAGCTGGAGTCCATCGATGTAGAGGATCTCGATGAGGGACTGCAGGATTTCGATGTGACCGCGGAATACGACGAGCCGATCACCCAGCTCGCCGCCACCATCCTTGCCACCGCTACCAAGCTTCGTGCTTCCGATGTCCACTTCAAGGTGGAAAAGGAATCGTTTTACTATTGCTTTCGAATCGATGGAGACCTCGGTGACAAGGTGGAGATGCCGATGAAGCTCAAGGATCGCATTGATGCGTTCTTCCTCAATCTGATGAAACTGCCCGCCGAGACCCGCAATACAAAGCCGGGAATCTCGGGTCGTTTTACCATCGCCTATTACCACCGGCCCATTGACATCCGCTATGAACGCCATCGCACCTACCGGGGCTACCATGTCACGATGCGGCTTCTTGATAAAAGTCACATCAACGTGAAGCTCGGAAAGGGTTCGCTGGCCTTCGATGATGAAACCCTTTTCGAGCTCAATCGTGTGATGAAGATCCCGGCGGGGATCATCGTGATGAGCGGACCGACAGGGTCTGGAAAATCGACGACCCTGAACGCGATGTTGCGGGAACTCAACCGTCCCGAGGTTAATATTCTTACTCTGGAGAATCCGGTGGAGGATGAAATTCCAGGAGTGACTCACTGTGATCTTAAGAGCGCCTCGGAGTTCAAGCCGATGATCACCAGTTTCATGCGGAGTGATCCCGACATCATTCTGATGGGGGAGGTGCGGGATACCGAGTCGGCCGAACTGGCCATTGAGGCTGCGGTGACGGGACACAAGGTCCTGACCACCATCCACACTCCCAGGGCATCCCAGATCATTGAGCGTTTTGAGCAACTGAAGATCGAGCGCTGGAAAATTGCACAGACCCTCAAGGCTGCCTGTGCACAGCGTCTGATCAAGGTGCTCTGTCCTGACTGCAAGGTCCAGGTAGATGGAGTGGAGGAGACCGAGCGTCGATTGTTCAATCTTGGTGACGAATGGGCGGAACGGCCTCTCTTCGTCGCGCGACCGGAGGGATGTTCGGAGTGCCGGCAGACTGGGTACAGCGGTCGAACCGCAATTCTCGAGATCATTCCGATCACTCCGCGGGTCTCCGATCAACTCTCCAAGGGGGAGATCAGTCCCTACGATCTCGAAATCATGGTTCTTAATGACGGAACGCTCCCGAATCTTCGGCGAAGCGGATTACGCCTCCTGGCGGAAGGTCAGACCGACCTGAAGGCAGTCAGCAAAACAATCGACATGACATATTCCGATGAGTAACGGCAGCTCCACTACAACCCCTGTCTCCCTGTCTCACGCGTCCGCTCAGCATGCCGCCGTGACGAGGAAAAAGGTGAAGATACAGCGTTTCAAGAAGAAAGATCTGATCCACCTGTTCCGGGGCCTGGCCTCCATGCTCAAGGCGCAGATCAACACCTCTGACGCGCTCAAGTACTACGGACAGGGTCTTCCCAACAAGGCGATGGCCTCCACTCTGGAGCAGATCCGTTTTGATACCGAATCCGGGATGTCGATTCACGAGGCTTTCCGCAGGACCGACCGTTTTGATGACATGACCATTGGTCTGATCCAGGCCGGGGGAGATTCCGGCCAGCTTAACCGCGCCTTTCGAGAGCTCGCCGATCGCCTGAAGGCCGATCTCTACTTCAGGAAACAGATTCGCAAGGCGGTTCTTCTTCCGGGTATCGTGATTGCGGTGCTCATCGGGGCCTTCATCGTTTCTCAGGTGAAGATCGTGCCTCAGGTGGAGGGCATGCTGGAACAGGTCCGCCAGAAGCCTGACGGGCTCACTGCCATTGCCTTCAAGGTGAGTCACGCCACCCAGGCCTTGTGGCCTTTCGTGGTCCTGGGCGTGATGGTCATGGGAGCGCTCATCTGGCGATCCGAGGGGGTTCGAAATACCATTACCTCGATTGCGATGTCGAAGTGGCGTCTCCTCAGCCAGCTGGTCATGAGTCTGCGCCAGATGACCTTTCTCTCCACCATGGAACTTCTGTATTCGAACGGGATCAACCTTTCCAAATCCATGCGGGTGGCGGCCAAGTCCGTCAAGGCAACGCCTCTCTATCCGGAAATCCGGCATGCGGCGGATCAGTATGAGCACTCCGGGGTTCCTCTTTCGCTTGCCTTCAGCAAGTTCACTTCCGTGGACGAGCAGGTGGTTCACATGATGTCCATTGGTGAGCGATCAGCCTCGATAGACAACCAGTTGAAGATGCTCGCCGACATGTACGAGGAAGAAGCCGAGAATTACATGAATGACTTCACCCAGGTTCTCAACTTCCTCGTCCTCCTGATGGCGGTCTCCTTGATTGCCGCAGTCTTCATCGGCACCTTTCTGCCGATCTTCCTGATGGGACCGAAGATGATGCAGAGTGGAATCTAACACCGGAAAACGATGCAACTGACCCAATTCGACCGCTGGCTCCGGGAGAAGTTCATTTACCGGACTCATATTTATACGATGAGACTCCCGGAATCGGGAGTGCCTTCGCAGGTATTAATCGAGGAACTGGAAGAATCACCCACCCGGCGCTACCGCTATCGGTTGATCGTTAATGCGAGGAGGGACCTGGAGATCCTGCTGGCCGTTCTTCGGAAAGGAAACCAGATGTTTGCCACCAGGATAGTGGAGGGGAATCCTTGGTACAAATCGATCATTGCACCCGAGGGAAAGAGCTTTTTCTTCAGGCTCTTCTGGTGGGCGGTGGTCATAGTGGTCGCATTCACCGTTCTTATCCTGGGCTACGCGGTCATCACCAATGAGGGACTCAAGACCGACATCATGGAGTCCCTGGATCTCTTGAGGGACAGGTAGTTCGCATCATCAACGCAAAACCATATCAGCCATGAACAGACATCGTCATCAAACACCACCCCGGGCGGGGGTCACTCTCATCGAGCTGACGGTTGTCATCTTCATCATCCTCAGCATCATGGGTGCGACGATGTACTTCGCCGGCAATATCGGCGAGTGGAACAAAGGCAAGAAGGCCTCCGCGGCTCTGCGGGAAGTATACGTGGCGCAACGCTCCTACCTCGCGGACCACCCGAGGAAGGCGGTTGATTCGATAACGACCGATGACTTGATCCAATACCTTCCGAGTGGTGGTGCAGCTCTTCCCGGGGTGGAGGATCTCAACGGTAACAGCCTCACCTATGATGTAACAAAGTCGCCACCGATTCTGACGGAAGCGGGTGGTAGAGTGTATGATCCTTCTGGATCCTCTACGGATTCCCTCTGGGACGTGGGCGAATGATAAGAACGGTTCCATCTCTGTTGCTGGTTCTGGCGTCCTTTCTCTGCCTGACGTCGGAGACGAGTATGGCCCAGGAGGATTCCCTTCCTCCGGGGTTTCGTTTTGTGGGGAACTACAGATTCGACAAACGGATGAAGATCCGGGATGGCGCATCCTTCAACGTAAGGAGCAAGGCCTTCTTCTGCCGCGTCTACACTGATGGGATCGCGGTTCGCGTTTATGGGGAAAGTTCGACAGAGGCCTACACCTCTTTCACGATTCATCGCAATGATGGCATTTTGACTGGTGCTGGAACAAACAAGATGGAGACTGTTCCGGGGTTACAGGCTTACTCCCTGGTCGGAAACATTCTCCGGCAGCTTACGCTCACTGAGGAACGGTTGGTCCTGACGAAGTTTCCCGCTCTCTCGGATGTCGTGGAGATCACCTACGCAAACCGACGTATCACGGTTAGCCACAACAAGTAAATTGGCCCTCTCGGATTCAGTATGAGCGAAAGCATTTCCAGGTTAAATTCGGTCGAGAGTGAGAGGATGCCGGCAAATGTGAAGTCGGGAACGGAATCCCTTGAAAGGCCGGATCAATGCGCCTGTCAGCGTTGTGGGCTGTATCGTTGGTATCCGCCCTTGATGCTAATGACCACTGCCTTGGCAGCAGTGTTTTGCTGGATGTACATTACCAAGCCGGTCTTTCTGTCGGCGCCTGCACATCAACCATTGAACACCCCGCCTGCAATTCAGGAAAAGCGACCCGTCCGGGAGGATGAACCCACTCGCCATACTGCGGGAGGAGGGAATCTGGATCCGGCCATTGCCAGACTTCCGGGAGATCCGGCGCCGACAGGCGATTCATCTGCAGGAGAAGAGATTCCGGGAGAAGAACTGAAACCGCTGATCGTGAAGCGGCAGGGTCCTTCCCTCTTCCGGGCGATTCCACCTGGCGAGATGCCTGGGAGGAGGGAGATTGCGGTGGAGGCCCCTGAGTTGGGGGATGCAGCGGAAGCAGGTAGCGGACAGGATGAGGATCAGATTCCGGGAGAAGACGTTGTGATCCTGGCGGCCGATGGAGATGGAGGTCAGAATAGCAGCTCTGAGGAGTTTCGCGTTCACGCATCCTTCATGGCCGAATTTTCGTCCCCGCAACAGAAAGGTGACAACCACCCGGATCTCAAACCATGAAAAGTCCTCTCTTTCAACTGGTGACCAGTGGGGTGGCGCTTGGCCTCATGTGTGGAGCTGTCACGATCCATGCGGTTCATGTGATGGGCGCAAGGAAATTGACCGGGAACGGCCAATGGCTTGCGGGAGTTGGTTCCGGTCTCGATTCCGTTGAGGGAACGGAGATTTTTCCTCCTTCTGGTAGCGAGGGGAAGAACAGGTTGCCGTTCTCTGGTTCTCGCGATGAGGATACGGCCACCCTCCAGGCCTTGCAGGAAATCGTGGCACGGCTGCAGGAACTGAAGTCCGAGAATACGGAGTTGCAGGGTGCCAACAGGGAACTCCAGCAACAGTTGGAGGAGACCAACCTGGATTTGAGTGAACTTCAGTTTCGCGTGGATACGCACAGCGAGTCTTTCCGACCATTGAGGGCACCTTCCGGGATCGGTTCGATCCTTCGAAATTCGATCAGTCCCGGTGACACGCTTCATCCCCTCCTGCCCCCAAAGGAGTAGTCAGTTCTTCTTGCTCGGGAATGACTCTCACTGTTTTCCTATGAACGTAGGGAGAGGATGAAGAAAGCCGGTCCCTGGTGAGTCCCGGCCAGGGGGTGACACATCCAGCCTCCTGTCATTCTATCGGTGATCCTTCAGAAGTGGATTATTTCCTCGACGGTTTAATCCATGAACCCGATGGCCCGCCAGGAGGGTTTGTGCAACCACTCTCCTGTGTGAGCACACACTCGTGCCGGAGGCTGACCGGGTCCGTTGATCGTCTGAGATCACGGGGTGAGGGATGGGCAAGCCTGATGGGTTCCGCCAGGGGGCAGAGTCTTGAGGTCTCCCTGGTCTCAGTCAACCTGCTCGATGGTCACAAGCCAGTTCATCTGCGTGATGGGAGGCAACTGATCGGGGTCGGTAATGGAATAAAGATCGGCTTCGATCTTGTTGGTGGATACTTGGTCATCGGCGCCGGACCGGAGATCAAGAGGTCGGACGGCATTGCTTCTGTTTTTCCCAGTGTGATTGATCTGCCCCTTCAGGGCGATGTTCATGGCCTTGTCTCGAATTCCGAAACGCTTTTCAGGAGTGAAGAGCGAGATGGGGGGGAAGATGCTCTTTCCATTGTCATCGACGCGGCTGGCCGTGATGTTGACATCATTGACGAGATACATCCGGAAGGGAGTAACCAGGGAGAAACCCTTCGGGAAGGCGGTGAAATCCCTTGTGTCCCGCAGGATGAGGGAGATGTCGGTGGACAGGCTGGGGATGTTCGGTTTGCTGATCCTGATGTTGTCCCGGTAGTTCGCGTTGATCATGAGGGAATTGTTCACTGCCAGGGGATCGGCTCCAAGGGACTTGAGGTAGGTGGCCAGCCTGCCGATGTAGACCGCGAGGGTCCGTCGTTCAAGCCGGGTGGTCTCGAGGTGGAAGGGGAAGGTCGAGCCCTCAGGGGAGTCCTGAGTTGGCCAGTTGTTACCCCGTGTGAAGAGGGCGGTTTTTTCGATTCCATAAGAGAGATAAGTGAAGGAAATCGAGGTTGGGGTTTGATCCTCGGGAGAAATCACGTCTTCCACCCGCAGTTTCATGACGGTCTGCAGGGCGGGCCGGCTGTAGTAGTTCCATCCTGTCGAAGAGGCGGAGTTGTAGTCGGTGACATCCTCCAGATCGTCAAAGATCTCCAGACCGCGCGCGATCGGGAGGAAGGCCACAAGACCTGAGTCCGAGGAATTGGAGAGAGGGAAGAAGCTGGCATTATCTGCCTCGTACTGTTCGCGGGAGGGAAGATCGCCTGTGAAGTTGTCGAGCGCGACGCCCCCGACCGAGGAATTGTCGGTAAGGGAGATGCCCCGGCGGGCGGCAAGGCGGTCAAGTCTGAGATTGCCTTCAGTGGAGGCCCGGGTTGCGAAGACGCTACCTGTGATGCTTACATTGCCCCATTCGGTGCCGTCCGCATGTTTGCCGAGCGCGGTGGTGGTGGTGCTGCCAAGTGCAAGTTGCGAGGGCACCTCGTAGATTGAGAGAACGAAGTTTTTCTTCGTGGTGGCCACGCCGGTCGAGGATTTGGAAGCAGCTCCATAGGTCAGGGAGAATGCCCACCAGTTTCGTTTGGCCACGAAATTCTCATTTTGAGAGACATAGCCGAAGTGCACGTCGGGGTAGGGGATCACCTTGAACTGCTTGCCGCCGGCATACGTCTTGTCCATCGTGATGACAGGACGGTCCCGGTCCAGCATCTCCAGGCTGCCGTTAACGAGTTCCAGGGTTTCCGGATACTCGGATCCAAGGAGGTTGCCGGTGTTGTTCGTGCCGGCATTTATGTAAAACCGGTGCATGGCTTGCTGGTTCGCGATACTGTTTATGCAGTCGCTGATGTCGTCCTGAGGGCCGTCACCCGTGTTGCCGGAAATGGATTGGCTGTTGATTCCGAGGACTTCCGCAATATTATTTTCGAGTGCAGTTTCACCGTTCGACTTGTCACGGGCGCGTTTGAAGATCCAGTGCCAGCGGGACTGTAACCCCTCACTTGTGGAGCGCGAATTGGCCATCATGTTCTTGATGGCGCTGTTGGGAGTCTCGGTAAGAACTGCGCGAAGCAGTGCTTGTTCGCGGTTTGTGTAGTCGATCCGGATCTGGGTCTTCTTCTGGGTCTCCTGATTCTGGAGGGTGTAACGGAAGGATGCGGTGAGCATCAACAGCATGATCGAGGAAAGGGTGACGACAGCCAAAATTGAGACATAGCCGGATCTGAGGTTCTTTTTCATAAGGTGGGGGCGTTGAGCGAAGGTTAGAGCCTTGGTGTTCCGGAGTAGGTGATCATCTCGCCGGCGGGGCCGGTGAGTTGCATGCGGAAGACGCCGTTTTGGATGAAAAATTCCGCGTTATCCACCTGACGGGAAATGAGCCAATCAGGGTTTCCGGTCTTGGTGAATGGAGTGGCCGGATCCATGGTATAGTAGGCGAGTGCGTCCTCTCCGTTGTCGGATTCAAAGGAGATGATCCCAAAATCCTCCGATCCATCCGGATTAAGGAACCCGAGGACGAGCACTTTCCCGTCGGCTGTTACAGCGTTGGTTCCGGCGACGGCATCACTGAGATTCGAATGAATGCGATAGGCATCTGCGCGGGAGAGAATCTGAGTGACTGTGTTGTTGATCTGGGGAGCGTCATCCACCAGGAATCCCTGGGTTTTGAGGATCCGGTGGAAGGTGACCTGCTGTTGGAGCAGGGTCATCATTATGGCCGCGATTGCGAGGGCGAGGCCTATTGCGGTGGCAAGCTCCGGGAGGGTAAATCCACGACGGCGTGTCGGGGATTGCCTGCTGTTTTCTGTGGAAGTGATCATTGGGTCCGTACGATGGTTCGAGATTTGACGTATTCGCGGCCACTGATGGTGTAGGTGATGTGGCTCTGCAGTTTCCAGGTCTGCATTTCGGCGGGGTTTGTGGAGATCGTTCCGTTCCCACCATGAGCCGGAAAATTGTCTTGGTCCGGGATCCTGGTCCGGATCACATTGCCGGTGAGGGTCCTTCCCCCGGGAAGGGTGCCGATCGTTACCGGGGCATGTGATCTGGCAGGATAGACGGGCCACGGAGACGACGCGTCGGTAAGGGCATCAAAGGGGATGCGCTGTGCAAAGGCCTTTTCGTAGGTGAGGTAGGCGTCGGATACATTTTGAACCATGGTCCATTGACGAGGCGTGAGGATGTCCATTGTCCCTTTTAGGACTACCAGACTGACCACCGAGAGAAGGGTGAGGGCTACGATTGCCTCGATGAGAACACTGCCTCGTTGTGTCTGGTGGAGGCCGTGTCGTTCGGAACGGGTCTTGAATTGGCTGCGATTTGAGATAGAATCAACGCAAGGGTGAGAGCTTTCCTGATCTGCGGATTTCTGGTGTTTCACGGCGTGTCAGTTCTGTGGGCGGCAGAGCCTTTGCAGCCGCCCTTTGGGTTGAGTTGGGGGGATTCGCCCACTCGTCTGGTTGACTGGGCCATGAGGACGAAACTGGACCAGACCGTGAAGGCTCCGGCTGATCAGCCCCGGTTGAAGGTGTTGCTGGTATCCCCGGTCAGAGGGACTCTTCCCGGTCATGATGCCACCACGCTGGAGGCACGGTTTATGGACGGGAAACTCTTCGAGGTTGCTCTTCACTACACTTATCCCGGAAGAAACAGCGCGTTCGTCCGCGCCCAGTTCGCGGAGTTGAGGAAGATTCTCTCGCACCGGCACGGCCCGCTTCAGATGGGAGCGAAGACGCGTGAGGAACTCCTGGATGGAGTGATTAGCCGGTCGACAGCCTACCAGATCGAACCTGCACCGGGCAGCAACCTTATGCTGGTTATGACCGAGGTGACCGACGCCAAGCGTGGTGACAAATCGGCCAGATTCTCGGTGGTCTATCATAATGGTGGGGTCTTGCAGCAAGAGGGTCCTCGAGTGATTATCCGGAGAGATGGGGTGGACGTCCCTGCGGGTAAGCCGTAGCGTTCAGTGGTCGTCCCGTCTTGAAAGGGTCTGAGTTGTTGTGGGTGAGCTCATGGAGAGAGGCTGATGGTAGTTACGGAAGCGGTTGGTCCGAGGATCCGGCGGGGAGTCCCAGTTGTGGTGGAAGCCACTTTGACCAGGGGCCCCCGGGGACTTCGGATTCTTCAACAAACCGCCAGTCGACGTCCGCGTTTCCACGCATTCCGAGGAAGTCACGGACGGCCGGACTGATATCGATTCCGGCATTCTGGTTGGCGTTTGAGCGGGGGCGCCTGCCCTGAAACACATAGGGCCAATCGTCGGTTGTGAAGGGCCCGACATCTTTCCATTGGGCGTAGACGATACGTCCCTGGTGGTGGATGGCTACCCATCTATTGTGGCAGACGGAGACCCCCGGTCCGCGGTAAGCCCGCCAGAACCAGGGGATGACCTCGGAGGCTTCGGGGCGATGCTCTCTGCCGTGCAGGAGGTCGTTGTAGGGAAGCGCGACGTAGAAGGGGTTCAGCTTCGGCTCGAAGCCGAGGGGAAAGTAGCCTTGTCGTTTGAAGGGATGGTCGTAGCCGCCAAAGCTGTTTTCCCAATTGGCGTCCCAGGAACTTGAGATGTTTGAAACAGGGTTCCGGGCGGAGGGGTGCTCCCCTACCCAGAAGACGGTGGCCCCAATCTGGTGGTGCCAGGGATTGCGTCTGACCTTCCAGGGCCGGGGGAGCTCTTCGACAACTTGTGCTACTCCCGGTCCGAGATAGGGATTCACCCGGTTGGTGATACTGGCGCGGCGGTCCTCAAGAAACTTCTCGTGTGCAAGCGCGGTGCGCTCGGTGGTGGTGAGCACGGCGGCCGCGACCGGGAGGACCGTTACGGCCAGGACCGCTCCGAGAATCACGGCTCCACAGCGGGAGCCGGAAATCACATCACAATGGATTCCAGCGAGGCGCATCTTGTAAGGGGAAACTAATAATTAGTATTAGAAAGTTTTTTAATAAATAGAATTGAAGATCTTCATAAACAAAATATAAAACTTAAAATCATTGGAGTTAAAAATTTTACATCGAAATTA
>JAAZXD010000660.1 GCA_014240355.1 Roseibacillus sp.
TGCGATGGCAACATGGCTTGCGGCGGAGGAAGCCGGGGCGGATTTTGTGGTGCTGTGTGACACGAACGGTGGCTCGCTGCCAAGTGAAGTGGCAGCCATCACCGCTGCGGCGCGTGAGAAACTTTCGTGCAACGTGGGTATCCACACCCACAACGACATCGGCCTCGGCGTGGCCAATGCGTTGGTTGCCGTGGACGCCGGGGCGACGCAGGTGCAGGGCACCATCAACGGCTATGGCGAGCGCACCGGTAACTGTAATCTCATCAGTGTGATTCCGAATATCTCGCTGAAGATGGGCAAGCGATCCATTCCCGCAGCGCAAATCAGGAAGCTCCGCGACTTGTCACGCTTTGTGGACGAGGTGGCCAACCTGATGCCTGACCGGCGTCAGCCGTGGGTCGGCGCAACGGCCTTTGCTCACAAGGGCGGGATGCACGTGAATGCGGTGCAGAAAGTGGCGCAAAGTTTTGAGCATGCGACTCCGGATGCTGTTGGCAACAAGCGCCGGATTCTTGTGAGCGACTTGGCCGGTCGCAGCAAC
>JAAZXD010000661.1 GCA_014240355.1 Roseibacillus sp.
AGCAGAGCGGAGCGGGCGGGAAGCTCGTCTTGCTTCCGACGCTCGGCGGGCAGACTGCGCTAAACACCGCAATGTCATTGCACCGCAGCGGTGTGCTCGAGCGCTTGGACATCGAGATGATCGGGGCCAACGCCGAGGCGATCGAGCGCGGTGAGGACCGCCAGCTTTTCAAGGACGCCATGATCCGGATCGGCCTCGACGTGCCGTCCAGCGGCGTGGCTCACACGCTCGAGGAGGCGCTGGAGATCGCTGGGAACATCGGGGAATTCCCGATCATCATCCGGCCGGCCTACACGCTCGGTGGCGGCATCGCGTACAATCGCGACGAGTTCGAGGAAATGATCAGGCACGGCCTCGACTTGTCGCCGGTCACCGAGGTGCTCGTCGAGGAGTCGCTGATTGGCTGGAAGGAATTCGAGATGGAGGTCATGCGTGACCGGGCCGACAACTGCGTGATCATCTGCTCGATCGAAAACTTCGACCCAATGGGCGTGCACACAGGCGACTCGATCACCGTGGCCCCGACGCAGACGCTTACCGA
>JAAZXD010000662.1 GCA_014240355.1 Roseibacillus sp.
CCCTACAACCCATCTGACGCAGGAACCATAGCCAAACCACCCCGCACCCTTAACCCGTGCACCGCACCCTGCACCTTTGCCGTCTACCGCGTGCACCGCACCCTGGTTCCTGCACGGGGATGGGGTGAAGATGCGGAACCGGATTCTGATCATTCACTGTAAAGACGGAATTCCACCCCCTTGCCATCCACCTCCTTCCAGCCGGTCATCTCCTTTCCTGAAACTTCAACAGAATCCCAAGATTCCCGTTCCTCTTTTTCTTCGTGCCGGTCGTGGCGATAAAATTCAATGGAGGTATGCCGATAGTAGTCATGAACGTTATTTTCAACCTCCCAGAAATCCTCCTTGCCTGGGGATCGAGTTCCTATCTCTGACCCGCGTGACACGGTCCCATCAGGATTTCCCACGTCGTGAGAAGGGCGAATCATTCCTCTGGTACTATGAAACTCAATATAGGGTTTATCGGGAATATCTTCCCGAGACTGATACCACCTGCCACGGACACTCGATTTGTGCAGCCGCTTGGGTCCCTTTATG
>JAAZXD010000663.1:0-391 GCA_014240355.1 Roseibacillus sp.
AAATTCCAGACGAAATCCCCAGGCTACGGCCCTGGTGGGGATGGGAGAAGGGATTGGAGAAAGGGGATGGGGAGTGAAGGGATGCGAGAAAAGGGGGTGGGAGATCTCCATCTCCCACTCCCTTTTCTCCCACTCCCATCTCCCTACCCTTTCTCCATATCCGACTCCCTTTTCTCCTAACCCTTTTTCCCCATCTCCCACCCCCTTTTCTCCCATATATCTTCTCCCACTCCTTTCTCCCATCTATTTACTCCCACTCCCTTTTCTCCCACTCCCTTTTCTCCAATCTCCCACTCCCTTCTCTCTCATTTCCTGTTTTAGAAGGGTTGACGATGGAAGAGAAGGGGGTGGGAGATGGAAGAGAAGGGATGGGAGGTAAAGGGTGTGAAAT
>JAAZXD010000663.1:401-533 GCA_014240355.1 Roseibacillus sp.
AAATTCCAGACGAAATCCCCAGGCTACGGCCCTGGTGGGGATGGGAGAAGGGATTGGAGAAAGGGGATGGGGAGTGAAGGGATGCGAGAAAAGGGGGTGGGAGATCTCCATCTCCCACTCCCTTTTCTCCCA
>JAAZXD010000664.1:0-144 GCA_014240355.1 Roseibacillus sp.
TCCTATAGTCGCAGTTCCTTGACCTATGTTTACTGTGATCTCATTTGCCCATTTACCATATAATACCTCTATGGTATATGTTCCAGCTTTTATTTTAGATGAAAGTTTGATTTGAGAAGACCATGTATTATCTTTTTCTTCTGG
>JAAZXD010000664.1:154-392 GCA_014240355.1 Roseibacillus sp.
CAGTAATTTTGTAATTAATACCAGTACCTTCTAAATCAAACACAAGCGTATCTGCAGGTTTTGCTGTAGGTGGTACGGTTGTAGATGGTGTTGTTCCTATAGTCGCAGTTCCTTGACCTATGTTTACTGTGATCTCATTTGCCCATTTGCCATATAATACATTGATGGTATATGTTCCAGCTTCTATTTTAGGTGAAAGTTTGATCTGGGTAGACCATGTACTATCATCCTCTGGACT
>JAAZXD010000664.1:402-531 GCA_014240355.1 Roseibacillus sp.
CAGTAATTTTGTAATTAATACCCGTACCTTCTAAATCAAACACAAGTGTATCTGCAGGTTTTGCTGTAGGTGGTACGGTTGTAGATGGTGTTGTTCCTATAGTCGCAGTTCCTTGACCTATGTTTACTG
>JAAZXD010000665.1 GCA_014240355.1 Roseibacillus sp.
CAACTTCGGCCTCTATAGCATTGAGGAACCGCCCACCACCGCCCCGGCAATCGACAGCATCTCGTCGAACGGCGGGGTCGTCACGATCGCCTGGCCCGGCGCGGCAGGTGTCCGCCTGCAAAAAACCTCCAGCTTGGCCAATCCGAGCTGGGCGGACGTCCCTGATACCAGCGGAGAATCATCCTCCAAGGAGGTTGCCGACCAAGCGGAAGCGTATTATCGTTTGATCCGCGACTAGCACGGCCAGCTTGGCCAAGCGGACCATGAAACTCACAGCACCATCCGAGCAGCGGCACCGGAGGGGGTTCACCCTCATCGAACTACTGGTGGTCATCGCCATCATCGCGATTCTCGCCTCGTTGCTCCTGCCCGCCCTGGCCAAGGCCAAGGGTATGGCCCACAAGATCAGCTGCCTCAACAACCACAAGCAGCTTGGCCTCGCCGTGCAGCTTTACTCGGGCGACAACGAGGATTGGCTCAATCCCATCCAGGAACGGCTCCCCAACGGCGCCGAGTCGAGCTGGCGC
>JAAZXD010000666.1 GCA_014240355.1 Roseibacillus sp.
GCCACTGAAGAGGACCGGAACCAGCAGCAGGCCAAACTGGCCGCCGCGGAACCCTCCCTCTCTCTCAGGGTCGATGGATCCCTCGTCACCATTGACTACCAGAAGGTGACCAATGTGCAGGTCAACTACTACGAAATGGACCTGGAGTTCCTCTTCAGCACCAACCCGTTCGTCTCCAGCAGCAGTGGCAGCTTCTCAGTAGTGCGACCCAACAAGTCCGAGCGTCTCCAACTGGCTGACAACAAACGCTCGCATAATTTTGAACTTCCCCGCGAGTATCAGTCCAAGAATGTCCTCGTCGAGGTGATTGGAGGAGGGAAAAAACGGTCCCTGGCCGTTTACTCCAACGAACTGAACACCGCGGTCAGCGAGCGCTGGTGTGGGAGTGGGTCTTTCAGGATGTCAATCCGCCACGGGCGCTTTCCATCGTGTTTCAGGAAGACGGATCGGGTACGTGGCGGGTCAATCACGGGGACTGGCCGGAGTAGGGGTCTATCGCTGGGGAACGGGAGCTTCCAGCACGGTGG
>JAAZXD010000667.1 GCA_014240355.1 Roseibacillus sp.
GAGGGAGTTCTTCCGTGTCCTGGCGTTCTGACGGTTGTCGTTTCTCAGGGGTTCACATCGCTCGCAAGCTTTGGGCCGACACAGAGGAAGGCAAGTGCCTCAGCGGCAAGCCTGTGAAGGATCTACGGGCCGTCCTGATGACCCGGCTCTAGGCTGAGGGCGTGATTAAGAAGAAGAGGAAGTGACCCAACCCACGCGGATCGGGGCGGGGTGAGGTTACTTCTGGGACTCTTCCTCCGTCTCAACCTCTTCGCCTTTGCTGTTCCAGTATTTTATGGAACCATCAACATTCTTGTCGTCTTTATAGGTTATTTCGATCTGCTTCTGGCCGTTCTCGTGCCACCACGTCTGGAGGCCATCCAGCTGGCCATCCTTGTATGTTGCTTCGTAACTCTTCTGGCCGTTCTCGTGCCACATCGTTGAGAGGCCGCTCTCCTTCCCGCCCTTGAAGCTGCTCTGGGTGAACTTCTGGCCGTCATCCCAATAGGCGTGAACTATCCCAGATCCATTCTTAAATTTCGTGTT
>JAAZXD010000668.1 GCA_014240355.1 Roseibacillus sp.
TGAGTGGTGGTGGCGCCGGCCTGCCAGGAGCGAACCGCGTTTGGATCATCGTTGACGGCTGCTACCGGAACGCCGTTGAGATAAGCCACGAAGCCGTCGTCGTACTTCATGCGCAAGGTGAGGCTTTGGAACTCGTCGGGATCGTCCACGGTGAAGGGCACGCGCAGGTAGACACTGGTATTCACTCCAGACATGGCCTGCGCAAGGTCCAGATCAATCAGGGGCTCGTAGCCCTCACCGTCCTCGAAACCGGCCCGGGCGGGACCCTGCACCCAGAGAGAGTGGTCGAACTCTCGCCCGGTCCATCGCGGGACTGGAGAGTCGGGGACGAGGGCGTGCATGATGGCGGTTTCATCCAGGAGAGTTCCCTCGGGAAGCGCGACGACGCCCGGCAGAACCACGGTGGAGAGCACGCGCACGAAGAGCTTGTCATTGGCAGCGGAGGGAGTGAGCAAGCGATGAGTGACGCGTTCGAACTCGCCGGCCCCGAGCGACTCGCGAATCATTCCGGCGGGCAGGGCAGG
>JAAZXD010000669.1 GCA_014240355.1 Roseibacillus sp.
CTTCCTCCCGGGCATGAAGTCGAGGCGGGAGGACTCGGCCTGGAAAAGGTCCTTGAAGAGCTGAATGCCCACCGAACCGGTGTAGCCGATGGCATCGGTGAGATAGATGGCAAAGACCGCGGTGCCCGCGAAATGGGTATAGGCAATGGTGCGGTCGAAGAGAACGCTGCCGTAGGGGACGTAAGCGAGGTAGGCCCCGAGGCCGGAAAGGATCATCCAGGTTTCGCCCCCGATCTGTCCCGCCTGGAAGAGGAGGGTCGATCCTCCCATGAGGGTGAGGCCCGCGAGCATGATGACATAGGCCCCGATCAGGCCGAGGCGGTTGTTGCGGATAAAATAGAGGACTACGAGGGAGGCCATGACCCCGAACGCAATCGGGCGTTCGGTCCGGGAAAAGGCCGAGGAGTCGGTGATGCCCATCTCGACAAACAGTTCATTCTGGTAGATGTCCCGGAAGTCGCGGTAGGCGGTGAGAAAGAAATAGGCGAGGCACAGCAGGATCATGCCCGGGAGGAAT